>NZ_UGPW01000001.1:1800000-2100000 GCF_900453105.1 Moraxella ovis | reverse complement strand
CACGGCTGACTGCATGAATTATCAATGTCGCATCATCCTTCAAAAATAACTTGGCACATATCATGACGACAACTTATTATCTTCTTAGAGAGTCTGATCAGCAGGCGCTCACCAAATGCGATGGCATCATGGATGAGCGCGGCTTGGCTTATGGGGATGGGTTTTTTAGCACCATTGGCGCTCATGATGGGCGTGTGCTATTCGCTGATGGTCATCGAGAGCGACTGGTCAGATCAGCAGAGCGGCTAGAATTATCATTCGACGTAGATGGTGTGATGTCGGCTTTATATCGCCTAGCGAAAGACATCCAAGAAGGCATACTAAAAATCATTGTCACTCGCGCACCCCAAGAAGTGCGTGGCTATGGCTATCTCAATCAATGCGCGCAAGTTTTTATCAAGTCAACAGCATCACGCATTTATGATGGTGTGGAATTCGTATCGGGTGTACCTTGTCAGAAAGTAGGTAGGGCTGTTTGCCTTGATGAGAAGGTATCGTTGCGCACGTCCAGATTTATTGGACTTAAGCTCATTAGTAGCCATGAGCAAGTTTTTATTCATAGAGCTTTATTGGATCATCAAGAATCTAATTCTGGCATCGTAGAAGGGCTGATCAAGAGCGCGTCAGGCGACTGGGTCAGTGGCACGACGGGCAATGTCTGCTACTGCATTGATGGCGTGTGGTATACGCCGCCCATCACGGATGTGGGTGTGGATGGCGTGATGCGCCGAACCTTGATGTTAAAGTTTAGCATTAAAGTTCGTGGGCTGACAGACGATGATCTAAAGCGCATCAGCGGTATGTTCTTTTGTAATGCGGTGCGTGGCATCATGCCGATCGATGCACTAATTATTGATGGCGACATTCTACAACTAAGTCAGCACATCCATATCTTGTCATCAAACAGTCATTAGGCCGACTTATCATGTAAATTGCCTTAACCAAAATGCCTGATGCGCCATTTCAAAAACATGATACAATACGGTAATTTTTATTTTTATTGACACAGCCACAAGCCATGCCAAATCCAAAAAAAACCACCCAAAAAACCACCGCCAGACCCAACCAAAGGCGTAATAACACCCTAGGGAAAAGCGCCGTTTCAAAGCTGATTTGGCTTGGAATATTGGCGGCTATCTTGTTATGGTGTGTCATCGTGTACAGCACCATCTTTGCCAAGACGGATCGACAGGCGCAGACGCTGGAAGTCAAGAGAGGCGATACCTATCACAGCCTGTTGGTCAAAGATAAATGGCAAACATCCGCATTGGCATCAAGTGCGGCAACTAAGCTATACCTAAAAGTCCACGCACGCACGCCACTTCAAGAAGGCGTCTATCAGATCCCTGCCAATGCTAGCCTAAAACAGGTCATTGATATCTTATCGCAAGGCTCCGAAGTCCGCATGATTAAGGTGCAGATCATCGAGGGTAAGACAGTCAAGGACTTATACAACACCCTAAAAAATACCGATGGTGTAACCCTTGAAATCCTGACTCCACGCGCTGATGGTTATTCATGGGCGGATGTTGCCCGCGACAATGAAGCTGTATCAAAGGCGCTTGGCATCACCGCCGTGAATGGGAATTTAGAAGGACAGTTTGCACCGAATACTTATACTTTCGATCATGGAACGACCGATCGCCAAATCCTAAAAAGACTCTATGATGATCAGCAGACCGCTTTGGTGAATGCATGGGAGAGCCGCGCGCCAGACTTGCCTTATAAGAACAGTTATGAGGCGCTCATCATGGCAAGCATCATTGAAAAAGAAACCGGACTGGCAGAAGAGCGTCACAAGGTCGCAGCGGTGTTCATCAACCGCATGCGCAAGAACATGCGCTTACAGACGGATCCGACCATCATTTATGGGCTGTTTGATCGTTATGATGGCAAGATTTATCGCTCTAACATCAATGAAAAGACTGACTACAACACCTATCAGATTGACGGTCTGCCGCCTACGCCGATCGCATTGCCATCAAAGGCCGCCATTGAGGCCGCCATACATCCTGAAGATACAGACGTTATTTTCTTTGTGGCGACAGGCGACGGCGGGCATAAGTTTAGCCGCACTTTGGATGAGCATAACAAGGCAGTGGCAGAATATCGCGCGGTCATGAAATCCAAGAATCAATAAGGCAGCACCTCATGAATGCATCAGCCAAAGCTCAATCTCAGACGCCTAAGTTCATCAGTTTTGAAGGCACAGAAGGTGTGGGCAAGACGACCGCCATTGATGGGTTTTGTCGATACTTGATGTCTCAGGGCATCGAGCATGTGCGTACGCGCGAGCCAGGTGGCGCTGATGTAGCGGAAGTTGTTCGTGAGGTTTTATTAAATAAAAACAACATCTTACACGATGATACTGAGCTGTTACTCATGTTCGCTGCACGCGCCGATCATCTGCATAAGACCATCTTGCCTGCTTTAGCGGCGGGCAAATGGGTGGTGTGCGACAGATTCATCGACAGTACGGTTGCCTATCAAGGGTTTGGACGGTTTGATGGTGATGCGGCGGCACTTCATAAGATTGAACTGCTGATTGCCAATTTTGTCCCTAGGCTACCTGATGTGACGCTGTGGCTAGATTTGGATGTGGCGACAGGCATGGCTCGTGCCGCCAAGCGCAGTCAGGCTGACCGATTTGAATCGCTGGACACGAGTTTTTTTGATCGAGTGTATCAAGGGCTTTTACATCAATTCAATCACGCACCCACGCGCATTCGCCGTATCGATGCCAGTGGGGAGACTGATGAGGTGTTGGTACGCATCATTGGTGCGGTAGGCGTGTGAGAAACGTGTAAGCTTGTTAAGGCTTTGGTAAGTTTTTACTAAGAAGTCTCACTTGACGGCTCGGATGATTTTTAAGATACTAACCCACTACTTATTTTAAAATTCATGATCATGTTAAACCACACTTCGTTAAGCAAGCATCTATTCAGACCCGCTATTTTGGCGGCTGCCTTGTCTGTATCAGTCATTTTTCCCAGTCCTGCCACATCAGCGCATGCGATGGTTCAGGTGGATTTTGCCGATTTGGTGGAGCGTGTGTCCAGTGGGGTTGTGCGAATCTCAACCACCAAGCCCATCAGTGAGGAGATGCTGAACCGCAACGCCCAAACTTCACAGCTGCTGCGTGAATATTTGGGTGAGCATGCGGGTAATGCGCCAACCATTGAGCATGGATTTGGCACGGGGTTTTTTATCACTAAGGATGGTTATGTCTTAACCAACCATCACGTCGTCAAAGATTCAGACCGCATCACAGTAACTCTAAACGATCGCACCGAAATGGATGCCATACTCGTCGGTTCTGACGAAGCGTCTGACATCGCTGTTCTAAAGGTAGAAGGGACAAACTTCCCGGCGCTGACCATGTCTAGAAATGAGCTGCGTGTGGGCGAGCCTGTGCTTGCCATCGGTTCGCCTTTTGGCTTTGATTATTCGGCATCGGCAGGCATCGTATCTGCCAAATCACGAAGCATGACGCCCGAGGCGACTGTACCGTTCATTCAATCAGACGTGGCTTTGAATCAAGGTAATTCAGGTGGACCGCTATTTAATAAGCGAGGCGAGGTCGTCGGCGTGAACTCGCACATCTTTAGCGACACGGGCGGATACATGGGGCTGTCGTTCTCAATCCCGATTGATACCGCCTTGCACATCTATGAGCAGATCAAGACGACAGGCAGAGTGCGCCGAGCTGCGATGGGGCTTGTGGTACAGGATGTCGATAGAAATCTGGCTGAGGTATATGGGCTGTCACGCCCACAAGGCGCGCTATTGACCCGCGTGGCAGTTGATTCACCTGCCGATCGAGCCGGACTTCGACCCGGCGATCTGGTGCTAAATTTCAACGGCCATGCCATCACGCACGCTGCCGAGATGCTAAATCTGCTTAACCGTGCCAAGCCCAATGACAGTTTTAATCTAACCTACCAACGAGGCAATCAAAAATACGTCGCTCAAGGCACCTTCGCTGAAGCACCTAGTGATGTGTCAGCAGGTGGTCAGCATCAGAGCAATAATGGACTTCGCCTAGGCTTGCGCCTTAAAGAGCTGTCTCCTGCCGAGGCGCAAGCGCTTGCCAGCTTTGGGGTGAATGGTGGCGTGATGATCACTTCGGTTAATCCTATGGGGCTTGCGGCACGTACAGGCATTCAAGTGGGCGATGTAATCCTTGGGCTTAATAGCCACCCAACCAGAAGCGCCGATGAGATGGCGGTCGCTGTAAAAAGCCTGCCCCGCGAGGGCGTCGTGCCTGTGCAGCTGATCCGCCAAGGTACGCCCGCCATCATCGGAATGCGTATCGAATGACCAAAATAAATTTCATAAAATCCATCAAAACCCAAATTAATTATGATAAACTAAGCTAATTTAATACATATCAGTGGCTTTATTATGACAGATTATCAAGACATTAAATCTAAGCTAAAAGGCTCAATCACCGCGTTGGTCACGCCCATGAAGGACGATGGCGCAGTAGATTATGACGCATTGGGTAAGTTGATTGATTGGCAGATTGCCGAAGGTACGCACGCACTTGTGGCGGTAGGAACGACTGGCGAATCGACGACTTTGTCAATGGATGAGCACATTGATGTGATTCGTTTTTTTGTGAAGTATGTGGCAGGACGTGTGCCTGTGATCGCAGGGACGGGCGCGAACAACACCTTGGAGGCGATTGAACTTACCCAAGCTGCCAAAGAAGCAGGCGCGGACTGTGCGCTTTTGGTTGCGCCTTATTATAATAAGCCAACTCAAGAGGGTATCTATCAGCACTACAAGGCGATCAGTGAAGCGGTTGACATGCCACAGATGCTATATAATGTGCCAGGGCGTACCATTGTCGATATTAGCCAAGAGACGGTTGAACGCTTGATGAATCTGCCGAACATCGTCGCCATCAAAGACGCGACAGGCAATCTAGAGCGTGGCGCAGCATTGATAAAAGCAGTTGGCGATCACATGGTTGTGCTGTCAGGCGATGACCCAACGGCACTTGAATTCATCAAGCTTGGTGCTCGTGGTAATATTTCTGTGATCTCTAACATCGTGCCTAAGGCGATGAGCCAAGTATTTGAGCTGGCTTTGGCGGGCGATTTTGATAAGGCAAGCGAAATCCATGACACGGTTAAGCATCTTCACAATGATCTATTTTGTGAATCAAGCCCGCAACCTGCCAAATATGCTCTATATAAAATGGGTAAAATCGGCAAAGGCATTCGTCTGCCATTGGTATGGCTATCAGAGCAGAATCAGCCTGTGGTTGATGCAGCATTAACAAAAGCTCAATTGGCTTAATCGTTCGGTCAACTTGCAAGGATAATATATGAATCACATGACAAAAATTGGTGTAGCCTTGGTTGCGCTTAGTATTGCCTTGACGGGCTGTAGCACCACCAAAAACTGGCTCGGCAAGCGTAATAATGGCAGCCTAGACTACCAACAAAGCCAAAAAATCGACCCGATTAAGCTGCCTGCCAATCAAGCGACCGCTGAATTCACTCCGTTGTATCAAACGCCAAATCTTGGCGCAAGCCCAATTAACTTGACCAATGATTCTGGCAAGCAGTATGAGCTGCCAAAGCCGCCAACCGCAGCCCATTAATTTTTTATTGCGACTTTTTGAGAAATATCATGGAAAAACAAGCCCTACTTTATACTGGTAAAGCCAAGTCTGTTTATGAGACTGAGCATCAAGATTATTTGGTATTGCATTTTCGCAATGACGCATCAGCTTTCAATGGCGAGAAGATGGCGCAGCTCGATCGTAAAGGTAAAGTAAATAACCGCTTCAATGCGTTCATCATGCAAAAGTTGAGCGAAGCGGGCATTGAGACGCATTTTGAGCGTCAGCTGTCTGACGATGAAGTGCTGGTAAAACGCCTAAAAATGATTCCTGTTGAATGTGTGGTGCGTAACTATGCTGCAGGTGGTCTGATGAAGCGCCTTGGCTTGGCTGAGGGTCTGCCGCTACTTCCGCCAACTTATGAGTTGTTCTATAAAGACGACAAGCTTGGCGATCCGATGCTGTCTGAATCAACCGCTATCGCCCTAGGTTATGCCACGGCTGACGAGCTTGAGCAGATGAAAGTGCTAACCCATAAAGTAAACGAAGTTCTATCTAAGATCTTTGATGATGCAGGTTTGATGTTAGTTGACTTTAAGTTAGAATTTGGTCTGTTCCACGGCCGCATCGTTCTTGGTGATGAATTCTCTCCAGATGGCTGCCGCCTGTGGGACAAAGAAACCAAGAAAAAACTGGACAAAGACCGTTTCCGCCAAGGCTTGGGCGATGTGGTTGAAGGTTATGAAGAAGTTGCACTGCGTATCGGCGTGCCTTTGGAAGACTGACCAAATGAACAAAAACCCAAGCGATGCCTTGGGTTTTTTATTGATAAAATAACAGTATTCAAAAAGACGTTCAAGCTAACATTCGTCATTGGAGAGAGTAATGGTAAATAAGCTATATAAATTCATTGGCTATATTCCAGAATCTGATCTGGAGAAAGTCAAAACTGCTTTATTCCAAGCGGGTGCAGGACAGCTCGGTGGATATAGCCACTGCTCATGGCAGGTGCTTGGTTTGGGGCAGTTCAAGCCACTAAAGGGCGCAAACCCTGCCACCGGTGAGATCGATAAGATTGAATACGTCTCAGAATGGCGAGTAGAGGCGGTTGTACCTGCCGATAAGCTCTCTGCGGTCGTAGCATTCTATAGGCAGGCGCATCCTTATGAAGTGCCTGCCTATGAGGTGTATGAGATGGTCGACATCTAATGAATCTTAAGCTAAACAAAACCCCAAGTCATCGCTTGGGGTTTTATCTTAACTATTGGCTATTTTTGAGAGTTGTCATGCCGGATACGCCCCAGTAGCCTTTGGATAGGCGGCTGCCACGACTGGCGCGCTTACCCATGTAGGTGGCGATGTCGGCAGGTTTAAGAGTGAGTGTGCGTTTGCCCGCACTGATGGCTAGGCTGTCAGACGCTGTAAGGCTGACTAGGCTAATCAGTGTTTCGCCGTCTTTATCTTTTAGGTTGATGATTTTATTGCCTTTGCCTTTGTTCAGGCTTGGCAGATCAGACAATTCAAACACCAATAAATAACCTGCATCTGTCAAGGCAGCGACTAAAGTATCGTCACTGCCAACCTTACCAACGGGCAAAAACGCAGAATCGTTGAGATTGATGATGGCTTTACCCGCTTTTTGATTGGTCTCAAAGTTGGCATATTGACCCACGAAGCCATAACCAGAAGAGCTTGCCAGCAGTACTTTACCATCCTTATCGCCGAATAAGACCTGCTCTATTTTTGCGCCTGCGGGCGGGTTTAGCATGCTGGTAATCGGTTCGCCTTGTCCGCGAGCAGATGGTAGGTTGATGGGGTCTAAGGCATAGCTTCGACCTGTGTTGTCCAGTAGGATCAGCTTGTCGTTGGATTTGCCTTGAGCATGTGCCAGATATTCATCGCCCGATCGGTAATTGAGTGCGGCAGCATCCACGTCATGGCCTTTTGCCATGCGGATCCAGCCCGCCTTTGATAGCACGACAGTTACCGCTTCACTAGGTACCAAATCCGATGCTTTGATGGCAGCGGCTTCATCACGCACGACCACAGGCGACATGCGTTCATCGCCATGAGCTTTCATGTCAGCGGTCAGCTCATCGATCAGCAGGGCGGTTAGGCTGTCAGGATTGGCAAGGCGTTCAGCGATGGTGGCGCGTTCAGCTTCTAGCGCATCTCGTTCGGCATTTAATTCGATTTCTTCAAGTTTTGCCAATTGGCGTAACTTGATGTCAAGAATGGCATCGGCTTGAATGTCCGTCAGCCCAAATCGGCTCATCAGCTCAAGTTTGGGATCGTCTTCATTTCTGATGATGGAGATGACTTCATCGATATTTAGGTAGGCAACGAGCAAACCTGCCAAAATATGCAAGCGTTTATCAATCTTATCCAGACGATGCTGCAAACGGCGAATGACCACACCGCGGCGACTGTCTAGCCATTCTGACAAGATTTCTTTTAGGTTTTTGACCTGTGGTTTGCCATTCATGCCAATCATGTTCATGTTCACGCGATATGACGCCTCAAGGTCGGTCATGGCAAACAAATGATTCATGATTTTATCAAGGTCTAATTTGCCTTTTTTGAATTCTAGTACGATGCGACAGGCGTTCTCATGGTCGGATTCGTCGTTGATGTCGTTAAGCCAAGGCAGTTTTTTGTCAAGCATGAGCTTGGCGATCTGTTCGATGACTTTATTACCAGAGACTTGATAGGGCAGTGCATCGATGATGACGGTGTTTTTGTCATTTTTATCCAGATGATAGGTGGCGCGCATCTTGTAGCTGCCGCGGCCAGTCTCGTACATATTGATGAGTTCATCTTGAGGGGTGATGATCTCAGCCTTGGTGGGTAGGTCTGGCGCAGGCAAGGTCTTGCATAGCTCGCGTACGGACATGGCTGGGTTTTTGAGTAGCTTGATGCACGCTTTGACCGTCTCGGTGAGGTTGTGCGGTGGGATGTCGGTCGCCATACCAACCGCGATGCCTGTGGTGCCATTTAGCAGGATATTCGGCAGGCGCGCGGGCAGGGTGGCAGGTTCTTTTAATGAGCCATCGAAGTTATACACCCAGTCCACGGTGCCTTGTTCAAGCTCGGCAAGCAGTGTATTGGCATAATTGCTCATCTTGGCTTCAGTGTATCGCATCGCGGCGAAGGATTTTGGGTCATCAGGCGAGCCCCAGTTACCCTGCCCAAAGATAAGCGGATAGCGATAGCTAAAAGGCTGCGCCATCAGCACCATCGCCTCATAACAGGCAGAATCGCCATGCGGATGATATTTACCCAGTACATCACCTACGGTACGGGCGGATTTTTTGGGTTTGGCGGAGTGCTTAAGACCAAGCTCGCTCATGGCGTAGACGATGCGGCGCTGAACTGGCTTTAGACCGTCTGCGATGTGTGGCAGGGCTCGATCCATGATGACGTACATGGCATAATTAAGATATGCCGATTCGGTAAATTCAGCGATCGAGCGGGTGTCAAAAGAAGACTGTGGGTTATCTGTCATAATAAAATAGCGGTCATCAAACTTTAAATAACCGCCATTTTATCAAACTTTATCGCAATTTGCTGTAGTCAAACATGAAACTTTTAGATTTGATCAACAGATGCCATCAAGCCCGCGCCATTTATCCTGACGGTGCGCGCTTTCCCAGAACAGCCATTCTAACTTGGCGGCATAAGTATAAGCTTCGCGCATTCTATCTAGCGTATCTTGATCGGCACGCTCGGCAACTTTATCCACGACGTCGATGACTTTTTGGACGGCGGTGTGAAACTCTTCGCCAGCATAGGTATCGATCCATGCTTGGTAAGGGTTGTTCGGGGCGGACTTATCATAGATGTCTTGACCGACTTTGGCATAAATCCAAAAGCACGGCAGCAGACTTGCCAATACCACAGGGTAGCTGTCAACATAGGCGCTGGCCAGCAGATAAGAGGTGTAATGATGGCATGCTAGGGTTAGCGGTGTCTCCATGAAGTCAGCTTGGCTGATGCCAAACTCTTGCATAAAGCCATTATGCAGCGAGCGCTCCACGACAATAGCAACTTTGGCGGCTTCGGTAAATAAAATCACGTCGTCAGCATCGTATGCCTTAGCAGCGCAGATCGCCAAGGCACGCCCATAGGCCAGCAGATAATGCGCATCTTGGATGACATAATGGGTAAAGGCGTCTTTGGACAGCGTGCCTGCTGCTAGCTCTTGATTAAATGGTAGGTTTAAGGTGGCTTCGTAGAGTGTTTGATTTTCTTGCCACAGAATCTGACTAAACTTGCTCATAATCAATCCTTAATTCACTGTTAATCGGGTAACAAAAAAGCCAAGATAACTTGGCTTCGGGGTTAATTTTGGGCTTCAAAAGCGGCCTCTAGGCGCTTGGCAAGCTGCACATCGCGGTGACGTACCGCGCCGCGTTCCATCTTGCCGATGCGAACATTGACGGTCGTATAATGGTTCTGCCATTCTGGATAATGCTCAAGCTCTTGGGCATAGAATGATGCCTTAACCAAAAATGCCACCACAGACCCAAAGTCATTAAATTCGTAAGTGCGCACTAGGCTGCTGCCATCCTGCTGCCAGGCTGGTAGGCTGTCTAATTGCAGGGCGGTTTGTTTAGGAGTAAGACTGCTCATGGTTGTCCTTTTGATATCAAAATATTGGCTAGTTTAGCATATTTATTATTAAATGCTAGCGATTTTTATATGATAATTTTTCATTTCATTGTGCTGATTATATTGCCTTTTATGATAACCATCTTGGTTGGATTTTTTAATCATTGATGGATGTGAGTGCATGGATTTAATTTAATTGATGATTCAGGTGGCAAAATAACATCGCCGTCATCAGTGCGTCATTCATCGAGTCGTGCGCCGGTAATATGGGGATGTCATAAGCGCCTAACAGCTCGCTTAGATGGCGCTTGTCGATGGGGATGTCGCTGTTTTTATTGGTTTTTTGGCGGAGCTTGACGTCGAGTATCGATACATCAATGAGCGCGTTAGGCAGCTTAGTGCCGATTTTTGGTTTGATGAGTGTATTTAAGAATGCAATGTCCATGCTCACATAGAACCCAACCACAGGGCGCGAACCGATGAATGGCAGCAGCTGATCTAACATGTCGTTATAGCTTGTGCCATTCTCAAGGTCCATGGGGCGTAGTCCGTGAATGACGATA
Source organism: Moraxella ovis (assembly GCF_900453105.1). NCBI lineage: Bacteria > Pseudomonadati > Pseudomonadota > Gammaproteobacteria > Moraxellales > Moraxellaceae > Moraxella > Moraxella ovis. The sequence goes on along the minus strand of NZ_UGPW01000001.1, from coordinate 2,089,251 downwards.
CTGTCCGTATCAGGCATGATGGGTGGGCGGCATACGATAGACAGGGGGTTTGCGGTGTCGATGATGTAGCCTGTGGCGTCTTTTGTGATCTTGACCGCGCCTATGCTTAGAATGTGGTCGGTCTTGGGATCTAGCCCTGTTAATTCTAGATCAAGGCACGCCCATTCATCAAGAGGTGCCGGCTCGAACAGGTAGCTGTACTTGGTGTCGGTGAGCTTGGCTTGCTGGTTCTTATTAAAAAGATCTTTTATAAAATCAAACATCATCACCCCACAAACACATCAAGGCGATAATGACGCGTGATGAATCCTTTGAAATATTTCACCACCGCAAGACTTTCTTTGAGTAGGTCGCGCTCGAGTGCTGATAGCGTATTTGGATTGACTTTGCGCGCGGATTTATCGTCTGTGATGAGCGCGACTTCTAGGCGTTTTAATAAGAAGAAATCCAGCGCTTCGGTGATGTTCTGCGCACTCTTATCATCGATGACTTTCAGGTCGGCTAGCTGCTTTAGGCGCAAGCGTGTGCTGGTTTCGCTGATGCCGTATTCTAGAGCAAGCGTGCGTACCCCATGTGTGATGGGGAAGATGCCGGCTTTTTTGAGGTCAACGTCGCTATCAAGTCCGCCTGTGAATTTCTGCCAAAAGCCTTCTGTGGTTGCGACTTGAATTGTCGGCGCGGCGAAGCGGTTGATGAAATTGGCGGATTTCACGGTTGGGGAGGTGATGGCTTTTTGCCAATGTGATTTTAGGTCTTCTAATAGTGAGGCATCGCCGCAGACAGGATGAGCATCGACGAGCGTTGCCACATTGACCATGGCTTCACCACCTGTGGCGATCAGCCAGCTGTTAATCTGCGCCTGAAATTCACTCAAAGAGCGTCGCCACTGAGCATTATTGATCATGATTTGCCCATCGCAATAAGGATAGCCAAGTTCGTACAGTTCATCATTGAAGGCTTGGGTGTAGCTGGGTAGATTGTCATCATAAAAGCCATCTCGAATGATCAGTGCGTTGTCTTGGTCGGTGCGCATGACTTGCTCGCCGCGCCCTTCAGAGCCCATGACGATCAGACATGTGTTGCTGATGACATCAGGTGGTGCGATGAGCTGCCAGACTTTGGCAAAGACGTGCGCGTTTAGGCTCTGAACGATGCGCCCGATGAGATGGATTTTCATGCCATTTTGGGCTTGGTGACGGATGAATTTACCGATCATGTCCACACCCACTGCCACATCATCTAGGCTTTGCGCTTGGTCGATGCGCTGTGTGATGAGCTGGGATTGATTGCTAAGATAGTTGAGTAATTCGGTCTGTCCGATCACACCCACGATGTCGCCTGCGCTATTTACAATCGGTAGGCGATGCACGCGCTTATCGAGCATCGTGATCAGCGCCTCGCTAAGATCATGGCTCTCGTGGATGGTATGCAGCTGAAACTGACTGTATGCACGAACAGGCACCGTGTGAAAATCAGTCCTGTCAGTGATGGCACGGCAGACGTCCGTCTGTGTGAACATGCCCACGCCTTGGGCAGAGCGCACCAGTACATGCTTGGCATCGAGCTCAGTCATGCGCGCTGTCGCCTCATAGAGCGTGGCGTCATCATCGACGAAGTTTGGTGAGCGGATGTGATTGCCGATGCTTTTTACCGCGTGATAGAGCATCTGTTGGTTTTGATGATGAGCTTGGCGCATGTCTTGGTGGGATTTACGCGCAGACAAGTCGGCAAATAGCTGAGTTCTAAGCTCATCGTTGCCATCGCTGATGGTAGTAAGAGCCTTTCCATCGATGCGGTATAGTAGGCTTTGCTCTTGGGTTTTGACATTAAAAGGCGTACCATCCTTGTCCTTGAGATTGAACCAATCCCCTGCCTTTAAGCCTGCCATGAGCTCGCCATTTTGGTGTTGAGTGAGCTTGCCTTTAATGACAATAAAAAAATCATCACGCCAATCATTGGGTAAATCGGTATTCTCAGGCAGATAGGTGATTTTGCTGGCTTGCGACAGCGTCTTTCTCTCGGCGTCCTTGAGTACATCAAAGGGTGGCGTGAACAGATGATTAAGCGCGTGATTCATGATACATCCTTGTATTCTGGATTGATTAAGCGAGCAGATGCTGATACTCAGGCCGTCTGTTGATGTAGCTGGCGACGAATGAGCAGCTTGGCACGACCTTTTTGTTATGCTCATTGGCGTAATCGAGCGCATGCTTAACCAGTGCCGTACCTAGCCCGCGACCGCCCAGCTCTTTTGGGACGATGGTGTGGTTGTAGTTTAGTGTGGTGTCATCCATAATTTCATAGCTTAAAAAACCTGTATATCCGTCAATGGTGGTCTCAAAGCGCTGAGTGGTAGGGTTGTGGGTGATGTCGGTCATGAGATTGTCCTTGTTGGTGTTATTTGTTTTATCATAAAGAAAATCAAGACAGTTGTAAATGGATTTTTTGCGTTGGGCTTTGTCATACTTTGAATTTAATTAATTGCCAATACATAAGCCATGATTGCATTTGCCCTGATCATCTTAACCTTCATCATCGCCAGCATCTTTCATGGACTGACAGGCATTGGCGTAACACCCACCACCACCGCTTTGGCGAGTAGCTATCCGATGTCGCACGTTTTGGTGCTGACGGTCATTCCTTGTTTGATTGTCAATTTGGTGGTGTTTTTGGACGGCGGTCGGATTGTTTATTATCTTAAAAAATACTGGCTGCTCGTGCTAACAAGTTTTGTTGGCAGTTTTATCGGCACAAAACTTGTCTTTATCATTGCAAGTCATCATCTGTTGGTTGCATTAGGGCTACTCTTGTCGGTTATGTTGCCATGCAGTTTGTGGCGATGAGCGTGGGCAAAAATTTTAAACTCTCCAATACCACCCTAAGCCTTGTGATAAGCGATACGATTGCAGGGGTGTTGGGCTGAGCAACCAACGCCATGTCGCCCCTGTTGGTGGTGTATCTGCTCTCCGCCACCGAAAATTGCGATGACCCAAAAACCGAGCTTATCAAGGCAAGTAACCTATGCTATGTCGTTGGCAAAATCGCCCAGCTTATCGTACTGTGGCAGGCTCTGACCGCTCTGCCCAAAAATGATTGGCTGATGATTGGCGTGGCGAGCGTGGCGTCTGTGATGTTTTTATATCTAGGATTTTATTTTAGGGATAAAATCTCGCAAGCCATGTTTAAAAAAATCGTGCTTGTCATTTTGCTGATATTGGGCGTGCGGGCGTTGATAAAAGGGTTTGGGGTTTAGTAATGATAAATAAAAATATGACAAAGTATCCAACCAAACAAGTCATCATTAGCTATCTGGTATTAGGCGGAGTGGTTGGAAGTTTTTTGATATTGCCATTTGTCATGACTTTAATTGGTGGGGTGCCATCAGTTATTTTAGCCAAATTCTTTTTACCAAAATCTTAACGCAACAAACTTGCCCCACCGCCCAAACCATGCGATAATAGGCAGTTAAATTGGCGAAAATTTGGCAAGCTATACGTCAGACCAATTTTTAAAAATTTCTTTTAATTCAAGGATTTATATGGCTCAATATATTTACACCATGAACAAGGTGTCCAAAATTGTTCCGCCTAAGCGCGAAATTTTAAAAGACATCTCATTGTCCTTTTTCCCAGGGGCAAAAATTGGCGTGCTGGGTCTTAACGGTGCAGGTAAATCCACCTTGCTACGCATTATGGCGGGCGTGGATACCGAATTTAGCGGGGAAGCTCGTCCGCAAGCAGGCATTAAAGTAGGCTATTTGCCCCAAGAGCCCCAACTTGACCCCACCAAAGACGTGCGTGGCAACGTAGAAGACGGCGTGCGTGAAGCCCTTGATGCCCTAGAACGCCTTAACCAAATCTATGCCGAATATGCCGAGCCTGATGCCGATTTTGACAAACTTGCCGCCGAGCAAGGTAAAATGGAAGATATCATTCAGGCGTGGGATGCTCACAACCTAAACACCCAACTTGAAAAGGCGGCGGACGCACTTCGCTTGCCGCCGTGGGACGCTGACGTGTCTAAGCTGTCAGGGGGCGAAAAACGCCGTGTTGCCCTGTGCCGTCTGCTCCTATCCAAGCCTGATATGCTCCTACTTGACGAGCCAACCAACCACTTGGACGCAGAGTCTGTGGCGTGGCTTGAACGCTTCTTAAAAGACTACTCTGGCACGATTGTGGCGATTACCCACGACCGTTATTTCCTTGACAATGTCGCTGAGTGGATTTTGGAGCTTGACCGTGGCTATGGCTACCCATATCAAGGCAACTACACCGAATGGCTAGAACAAAAGAACAAACGCCTAGAACAAGAGCAAAAGCAAGAAGAAGCCTTTGCTAAGGCCCTAAAACAAGAGCTAGATTGGGTTCGCAAAAACCAAAAAGGTCAGCAAGCCAAATCCAAATCTCGCCTTGAACGCTTTGAAGAGATGAACTCTCGTGAGTTCCAACAGCGTAACGAGACGGCGGAGATTTATATTCCACCAGGACCAAGACTTGGTAATAAAGTCATTGAAGTTAATAACATCTCAAAATCCTTTGGCGACCGTCTACTGTATGAGAACCTATCGTTTAGCGTGCCACCGATGGCGATTGTCGGTATCGTGGGTCCAAACGGTGCAGGTAAAACGACCTTGTTTAATATGATTACAGGCAAAGACAAGCCTGATACTGGCACGGTAGAAGTGGGTGAGAGCGTGAAAGTCGCCTATGTGGGGCAGGTCAGAGATGAGCTTGACGACAACAAAACCGTGTGGGAAGAAGTCTCGGACGGGCTTGATATGATTACGGTGGGTGAGTATACCACGCCAAGCCGTGCCTATATCGGACGCTTTAACTTTAAGGGTCAAGACCAACAAAAACGTGTGGGCAGTCTGTCAGGCGGTGAGCGTAACCGCTTGCAACTTGCCAAAACCCTAAAACAAGGGGCGAACGTTATCCTGCTTGACGAACCGTCCAACGACCTTGACGTGGAGACCTTGCGTGCCTTGGAAGATGCGGTGCAGGTGTTCCCTGGTACGGTCATGGTGGTGTCGCACGACCGATGGTTCTTGGACCGTATTTGTACGCACATTTTGTCGTTTGAAAACGAAACGCCAGAATTCTTTGACGGTAACTACACCGAATACGAAAAATGGCGTAAAGAACGACTTGGGGTAGATGCCACACCGAAGAGAATGAAATATAAGAAGATTGGTGGGTAATATCGGCTTTTGTATCATAAATACCTTGCCGTTGGGTGGGGTATTTATGTTTTATCCTTTTTAAAATAGGTTATGACAATGAAAGTTAAAAAACTGCATTTACAAAATTATGGACGATTCGAAGAGTTGCAAATGGAATTTGCCCCCAGTGATGAAATCAAGGGCAATGTTACCATTATTGTGGGTAATAATGGGGCGGGTAAATCGCAGGTTTTACAGGCGTTGGCAACAGGGTTCAGTTGGTTTGTGAACGGAGTTAAAAATAATAGTAACGGGTTTGAGATTGATAAAAAATTAATAAAAAACAATACTAATGAAACCTGTGTTCATTTGGAGGTGGATTTAGATTACTACAACGATGAAAGTGATATAAGCGCATTGATAGGAGAAAAAAACACAAGTTGGCAAATATCATCTGTTAAAAATGGAAGAGAGTCCACCTTTTCTAATAAAATTTTATCTTTGTTAAAGGCGGTTGGTAAGTATCGTCGTTCTTTGACACAGAACAATCTATTGTCATTGCCGCTGATTGTTTTTTATCCTGTTGAGCGCTCAATTATCATAAACTCGCAAGCTGATACCTTAACAAGTGAATTTGATCAATTGGATGCTTATTTTGCTTGCGTAGATGGTGTAGGTATTGATTTTTATGATTTTTTTAAATGGTTTAAAGAGTTAGAGGATATAGAAAATGCCAATATTGTTAATGAAATTAGAAAAAAAAGAAACGATGACTATGCTAGTTTATTAAATACATTTAAAGAGTTTAGTGAATCATTTGAAGAATTGAGTCAACAAATTAAGGAAGAAAAAGATGAAGAAACATTGGAGCTTTTGCGAGAAAGTAGAGCTGATTTAATTGAGCAAATGGCTAGAATGGAAAAAGAAATAAGCAAAGGGTTTCAATCAAAAATAGATACCATACAAAGTGAGTGTATTAATATAGATGCTAAAACTGTTAAATCAGCAATTGAACTTTTTACTGATTTTAAAAATATCCGTATTGAGCGACAAGGCACGCCTAAAATGGTTGTAGAAAAAGACGGTGAAAAATTAGATGTTAATCAACTTTCACAAGGCGAAAAATCCTTACTTGCTTTAGTGGGTGATATTGCTCGCAGATTGGCGATTTTAAACCCCAGTCTTGATAATCCTTTGCATGGCGAAGGAGTGGTGTTGATTGATGAAGTGGATTTGCATTTACACCCAAAATGGCAACAAAATCTGATTGACAAACTCACCAAAACTTTCCCAAATGTGCAGTTTATCCTAACCACGCATTCATCCCATATCGTGAGCGATAATCCTGATGTATTGGTGTATATTTTGGATAATGGCGAATTAAGACCATATAATAATGCCTATGGCGAAGATGTCAATACTTTGTTAAATGGGGTGTTTGGGGTTTCTGAACGCACGCCTGAAATTGCCGAAAAATTTAAAATGATTGGAGATTATATTGGCGATAAGCAATTGGATAATGCCAAAAATTTAATTGATGAATTGTCTCAAATTTTACCAAAAAATCATACGCATTTATTAAGAACGCAATTAACTTGGGCAAAAGCAAAATTAGACCAAAGCAAGGAAGTCTAATATGCAGTATATTGATAAAAAGTTAATGATGCCAATAAATGTGGAAAATTGGATTAAGAAAAATAAACCAAAAACTTGGGAGTTGAGCCAAGATTACTATGATGGTTATGTCTCATTGAGAGAGCAATTACGCCAAGAGCAAAAAGGCTTATGTTGTTATTGTTGTCAGATTTTGGAAAAACAGGCGAGTGTTGAACATTTAAAAAGTCGCAGTAAATTTCCACAATTCACTTTTGATTATGGTAATTTATTATTATCTTGCAAACAAAGTAAGCAATGCGATAATGCAAAAGGTAATGATGAATTAGATTTGACCCCTTTGATGACAGCGTGTGATACAGAAATTATGTTAAAAGTTAATGGGGAATTAAATCCAATCAGTGATAGAGCAAAACAAGCGATTGATTTGTTAAACCTAAATAATGCTGATTTGTGTCAAAGAAGAAAACAGGCGATTGGCGATTTGTTTGGGATTGATAATGAGCTTAATCAGGAGAATTTGGAATTGATTTTTGCATGGATGGATAATGAGCAGGCAGAACTTTATCGTTATGTTTTGAAGAAGCTAGATAGATAAAAGATTAAGAATAAACCAATCACACCGATTGGCACGGCGGTTTGTTTTGTGATGGGTAAATTCCTCCAAATAATTAATCAATCAAGATCATCAAAGGCATAAAAAACGACATCATTAAGATGTCGTTTTTGTTTTGAAGCTTTGGATTAGAAACGATTGTCGTCGCCTCGGAAGGTATCTTGTGTATCTTTTGGTAGCAAGACTTTGTTGTCAGCTTCGTGCTCAGCTTTATCTTGAATACGCTTAAGTAGGCGAGCAGCTGCATCACGACCACCTAGACCGAATGCCAGAGCGAATGCCACGGCAACCGCACCAAGCGTCAAGCCGAATGCTAGGTTCACGATGCTGTCAGCGATACCCATTGCTTTTAGACCCATCGCAAGAACCAAGCCCATGATTAGGACGCGTACGATGTTGGCTAGGAATTTTGAACCTTGTTCAGAACGATCAACCACACCTGCGATGATGCTTGCAAGCCAAAAACCGATGGTTAGGATAACAGCGCCTAGGATGATCTGGCTACCGAAGGCGATGAACATGGCGATGATGCCGCTGATCGCTTCAAAGCCCAACAAGTCAGCTGCCGCAATGCCTGCAAACAACATGGCAAAGAACAAAATCGCACAGCCAACCAAGTCAGATACTTTCTTCTCGCCTAGGGCGCCCTGTAGGCCAAGCTTGGCAGACAAAGCATCGATTTGGGTATTGGCTAAGATGTTCTTAACAATGCCGGCCAGCATGCGCACGACATAATAGGTAACAACCAGAATCGCAGCGGCGGTGAAGACGTTCGGTAGAGATTCTAGCACCTTGTTAAGCATATTGGTGGCAGGGCGAGAGATCGCCTCAACCTTCAATGCATCTAGTGCAGCGATGGTGAATGGAATGATCACCAACATGAACGACAGCGAGCCTGCGATGGTCGGTAGGCTGTTCTTTTCGTTGATGCCTGCTTTGGTGGCTAGGGCTTGGATGTTGAAACCTGCAACCAAATTGGTCACGGTGCCACGCACCGCTCGAGCAGCGACAAAGCCAATGAAGAACACAAATGCTGCTAGTAGTGCATTTGGAATGAAGCTAAATGTCTTGTCGATCATGTTCGTCAATGGCATAAATAGACCATTTAAGCCTAAGCGACCCAATACCATGGTCAATACCAACAGAAGAATGAACCAATACACGATGTCTGCGATCGTGCCACTCATTGGCTTGACACCTGCGTTGTTTGATAGTTTTTGGTCTAGGCGAGTTTTGGCCAATGCCTTTGCGACCAAATCTCTAAAAATAGAAGCGAATAGCCAGCCGATAAGACCGATAAGAATGGCTGCGATGATTGAGGCAACGGGTCCTTGTAGGCCTTGATTAAATAAAATAAATTTTGATTGGTAGTCCACGGAACACTCCAATTGATTAAACTAAACTTGCTAAAAATTCAAGACAGATTGTAACACTAAAAACCGCCCTATGTCGGAAGCGGTTGACTTTTTAGTACAATATTAACAAATTCTATACAGTAAGCCATCAATTATTCTTAGAATTCGTGGCGCAGCGCCTTAATTTTTGGTATCATGTTGTGCCATTAAACATCGATAAATATCGATCCCATTTCTAATCTTCTAATTGAGAGTATTATGAAAAAACACACTCTACTTGCTGCAAGCATGATGGCAATCCTAGCATTGGCTGGCTGCAACAAAAAAGCTGAGACAGCCGATGCAGTAGCAGACACCAAAACTGCTGAGAAATCTACCGTGGTGACTGACAGCAGCACCGAAATCCAAAAAATCAGCTACATCATCGGCTATGAGCAAGGCATGAACCTAAAAGCCATGACCGAACAAACTGGCGAAGAGTTGGATTTGGAAATTTTCAATAAAGCAATCGCTGATGCCTTCAATGGCAAAGAAAGTGCGCTAACTGATGAGCAAATCCAAGCCGTTGGCAAGGCGTACGAAGAGCGTAAAGTCAAAGAAGCTGCTGATAAAGCCACTAAAAACAAAGCTGAAGGTGATAAGTTCCTAGCTGAGAATAAGACCAAAGAAGGCGTAAAAACCACCGCATCAGGTCTACAGTATAAGGTCATCACCGAAGGTACTGGCAAATCACCAAAAGCAACTGACACCGTTATCGTTCATTATGAAGGTAAACTAATCAGTGGTAAGGTGTTTGACTCATCTTATGAGCGTGGCATGCCAGCACAGTTCGCGGTGAATGAAGTCATCAAAGGCTGGACTGAAGGTTTGCAGCTGATGAAAGAAGGCGGAAAATACGAATTCTATATCCCATCAGAGCTTGCCTATGGTGAAGCGGGCAACCCAATGATTGAGCCGAACAGCGTGCTAACTTTCACCGTTGAGCTATTAAGCGAAGAGCAAGCCAAAGCTGCACTAGAGCAAGCTCAAAAACAAATGGCAGAAGCTGTGGCGAAGACCGAAGCTGCGGGCAGCACTCAAGCCCAGCCTGCTACCGAGAACAAGTAATTAAATAACCCAAAATAAAAAAGCCCTTAATGATAAGGGCTTTTTTATGTGCTTAAAATAATCCATCATGAGCGTTTTAATATTGCCATGGCGATGGTCGCAATCAGTGCAGGAATGCCAATGACTAGGAAGTTATACGCGTGCGGTAGGCTCATCGCCAACAAGAAACCTGTGATGATCGGGCCTACGATCGCACCAATGCGACTCACCGCAGAAGCACAGCCGATGCCTGTGGTACGAATGTGTAGCGGGTAGAACTGCGCAAGATAGCTGTACAGTAGGATCGACGTGCCGATCGTCGTCGCGCCAGCCACTGCCACCAATGAGTATAGAATGATTGGTGGTGAGTTAATGGCAAGTGCTGAGATGCATGCCGCCGCCAAAGCACACATCGTAACGATGACAGGCTTTAGATGGAATCTATCTGCCAAATAACCACCTGCAATCGCACCGACCATCGCACCGATGTTCAAGGCGAACAGGAACATGATACTGCCTTTTAGTGAGTAACCTGCTGACAGCATGAGCTTAGGCAGCCAGCTAGATAGCGTATAAGTCATCAATAGACACATAAAGAACGCTGTCCAGAACATCAGTGTACCAAAGGCACGTCCCTCGGTAAATAGTGCCTTGAATGAAGAGTCCTGAGGCTTGCCTATCGCAGTCGGTGCAGCTTCATTAAGCACAAGCTTGGTATTATCTGTGACACGAAGCGATGGATCGATCTTTTGGATGATGTGACGACCTGGGCCTTGTTTGTTGTCCTTAACCAGATATGTCAAAGACTCAGGCAGGTAGCGCCAGATGATCGGCAAGCCCACCAATGGAATACCTGCTAGGTAGAACATGATTTCCCAGCCGTAGTCCTTGACCAAGAATGAGCCCAGCAGTGCTGAGATGATACCACCAACTGCGTAGCCACTGAACATGATGGAGACCATCGTGGCGCGTGATTTTTTTGGGGCGTATTCAGAGGTTAGGGCGACCAAGTTTGGCATTACGCCGCCGATACCAAGACCTGCCAAGAATCTTAAAATGGCAAATTCTGTCGGTGATGGTGCAAAGGCACCCAAGAAGGTAAATCCGCTAAAGAACGCAGTACAGACCATAATGATCTTTTTGCGTCCAAATTTATCGGCCAGCGTACCAAAAATCATCGCGCCGAACATCATGCCGACTAGAGCCGAACTTGCCAGCATGCCGGCCTCGACAGGGGTTAATGACCACTGCTCCATGAGTAGCGGCAGTGCCACACCATAGATAACAAGATCATAGCCGTCAAAGATGATAATGAGCAAGCACCAGAACAGCACCTGCCAATGAAAGGGTTTAAAGGTGGTGTTATCAATGACGTCGTTCACATTGACGACGTGCTCGGTCGGTGCGCCGCCTGCGACACCTGCCGTATGGGTGTGTTGATTCATACACGCTCTCCTTGATCCTTGTGTATCTATCAAAAGTCCTAATGGCGACTTATCCTAGTGCGCCGCCATGTCATTACAATATGATGACATGTTTGTTATTGTATTTTGTTTATAATGACTTGTAAACCATTTTTTGAACTATTATTCAATTTAATACAAAAAATTTTAAAAAAACGCCCGATTGGGCGTTGTGTGCAGATTGTATTTAGATGGTTTTGACGAATATCTTGGAGTTGCGCCCATTGTCATAGCGTGCTTGGCGAGAGACGGGTAGGGATGATACAGCAGTTTCAATAAAACCATGCTCAATAAACCAGTGACTGGTGTGCGTGGTGAGCGCGAATAACCGTGTAAATCCTTCTGATCTGGCGCGCGATTCAATGAACTGTAGCAATTCATCGCCGCGACTGCCACCACGATAGTCAGGATGGATGGCGATGCTGGCAACCTCAGCGCAATGCTCATCGAGTGGGTAGAGTGCCGCGCAGCCGACCACCATCCCATCACGCTCGATGACGGTGTAGTGTTCGATGTCTGCTTCTAGGAGATACTGCGGTCGCTGAATGAGAATGCCAGCTTCTTCTAATGGTCTTAAAAGTGCCAACAATCCCACTACGTCCCCAAGATGCGCCTGACGAATCTGATCGTATGGCGCACGTGCAATCATGGTGCCAAGACCATCCCGAGTGAACAGCTCTTCGATGAGCGCGCCATCTTTGGCGAAGGGTAGAATCTGTGTGCGATCGACCACGTCGCTTACGCGAATCGCGCAGCCTAAGAATCGGCGAATCTCATCGCTAAGACTGTTATCGTCTAGCAGTTCTTGAGCTTGTTTGGTGGTAATCTCTCTAACGAGTGCGCCTTGATTATATAAAGGCGCTTCACCCAATAAAATCAGCTTGTCAGCCTGTAAAGCAATGGATGCGTGTTCTGCGACGTCTTCAGCAGACAGGCTAAAGACCTCACCTGTCGCCGAAAAACCAATCGGACTTAGAATAACGATGTGGTTATGAATTAGATTATGATGAATGGCATCCACGTCCACGCCGCGCACCTCGCCTGTCATCTGATGATCTACGCCATGACGCACACCAAAAGGGCGTGCGTTGATGAAATTACCAGACACTGCATCGATGCGCGAACCGAACATTGGCGAATTGGCAAGCCCCATCGACAGCCGTGCCTCTAGCTGTAGGCGAATCGCACCGACAGCCGATAGGATGTGAGGCATCGCCTCGGAGGGGGTGATGTGAACGCCGTTCTGGGCGGTGTTTGGTAGGTTGGCGTTGTGCAGCGCCGTCTCGATCTGAGGATTGGCACCGTGCACCAGAACGAGTCGAATGCCAAGACTGTGCAAAAGTGCAAAGTCATGAATCAGACGATCAAATTCCTCATGTGCGACTGCCTCGCCACCGAACATGACCACGAAAGTCTTGCCTCGGTGGGTGTTGATATAAGGGGCAGAATGGCGAAACCATTGTATGGGGTTTTGGGCGGTGTGCGTCATGGTAATATCATCATAAAAACACGCCTATGATAGTCAGCTTTTTGATGAATGCCAAGTGTTTTTTGTCAGAGTGTGGAAATTTTGTCATTTTTGGCATAGGGATATTCCTTGACCTGATGGGGAAATTTTAGTACAGTAAAGTCGTCATCCACTATCAACAAGGAGTTGCCATGCCGACCACGACCGTCACACGCACTTATCGCATTCGCCGCGAGGATACTCAGGCGCTCATGATTGACGTGCAGGATAGATTCGTGCCGCATGTTTTTGACATGGATAAAATCACCAAAAAAGCACGTATCTTGATAGAAGGCTTAGGGCATCTTGGCGTGCCTTTGACCATCAATGAGCAATACCCCAAGGGGCTTGGACATACGATTGGTGAGCTAAAAGCGGTGTCTGGCGATGCGCCCGTGTTTGAAAAATCAGCGTTTAGTTCGGTAGATGACGAACACACTTGGCGACATCTTGCCATGCAGAACCGCCATCACGTGTTATTATTTGGCATTGAGACGCACGTCTGTGTGCAGCAGACCGCGCTGGATCTACTCGATAATGGCATGCAGCCTGTCATCATCATTGATGCGACCAGCTCTCGCGACCCATATGACCGTAAAATCGCCATCCGTAGAATGCGACGTGCAGGCGCGGTGGTGACGACCGCAGAGGCAATATTGTTTGAGCTGCTGCGCTCTAGCCAAGACCCGAATTTTAAGGCGATTAGTAACTTGGTAAAATAATCAGTTCTAAGCTCGTATCAGTAGGATAACCAAAAAACGCAAACCCGATTGGATTTGCGTTTTTTGTTTTATTGCTTGGTGGTGGATTGCAGCTTTTGGTGTTCAGCCAGTGTTTGCTTGATTTGGGGGATTTTGGCGATGGTGGCATCATAGCCTGCTTGGATGATCTCTTCTTTGGCGCTGCCATCGAATACGGCATATTTGGATAAGTCAGGTGCGATAATCACATCTGATGCCTTGACGTCAGCGGGCTTGGCATGACGTTGGTTTTGCATAAAGATGGTGTTGGCCGCTTGCATGATATCATCTTTGGCTTTGGGTAGGCTGGCTGGAAAGCCTTTGGGTAGTGGAATCTGTGTGTTATTAGGAATCATGCCAAGCAGTTTCTCCACATCGATGCTGACGGGTAGATCTTTGGTGCTTTGTTTGATGATGTCGCTATTAATGGGGAATTCGATGACCTCATCGCCCCATACCGCTTTGATTCCTTTGTCGGTGCGGCTGATGCCTGCGGTTCCTTGGCTATTTGCCTGCTTATCAGCTGGCTGTGTATTGGAAGCTGACATCACGTCTACAGCGATGACGAATTGTGCGCCCATGGATTTGGCAGCCGCTGATGGCAACACCGCACTTTGACCACCGTCGATGTATTTTTTACCACCTATCTCGGGGACACGAGGGGCGATGAATAGCTTTGGAATGCTTGAAGATGCCTGAACAGCAAGCCCTGTATCGCCTTGACGAAAGCTTACCGCGGTGTTAGCATGCGCATCAGTGGCGATGGCGGCGAATCGTGTGGGCAGTGATTCGATAGGCTTATTATTAACCTGAGTGTTAATGAAGTCGCGAAGCGCCTTGCCTTCAATCAACCCTTGCTTGCTGAGCGTGATGTCTAGTAGATCTGCCTCATCTAGTGCCATGGCGATGCGTTCTAGCTCCTTGGCAGACTTACCCGAGGCAGACAGGGCGCCCACCATCGCGCCTGCACTGGTGCCGACGATGAGGTCGGGGTGGATACCGTGCTCTTCGAGTGCCTTGATGGCGCCGATGTGTGCGTAGCCGCGTGTACCACCGCCGCCTAATACCAACGCGACATCGGGCGCTGTATCATGAACGGTCGGCGTGTGCTGTGCCTGCTGCGTGTGCTGAGCGGCACAGCCTGCGATGAGCACGGTGCTAAGGCTTGCGCCGATAAGTAGGGTCTTTTTCATGTCGATACTTTTCAATTAATAAAAATGGTTGTAAAATCAAACGTATTGTAAATTAAATTCATCCAATACATTATAAAGATTTGTAACCTAAGGTCTGTCATGTCACAAGCTGCTACTTCTATGATTAATTTGCCGATGACCGCGCTGTCTGGCGTGGGCGAGAGTCTGGGGGGTAGGCTGGCAGACTTAGGTATTCATCGTATTTTTGACATGCTCATGCATCTGCCTAGAGACTATGAGGATAGAAGTCGGCTTGTGCCGATTCGTGATGTGCAGCATGGCATGAGTGCGCTCGTCGCTGGCGTGGTGACGCATGTCGAGAACAGCCGTAGTGGCATGAGTGTGGTGTTAGAGGATGAGACAGGCGTGCTGGTGCTTAGGTTTTTTAAGGTGTATGCAGGCCTTAAAAACACGATGGTCGTTGGCGCGAACATCACTGCCTTTGGTGAGATTAAGATCAGCCGCTATGGGGTGCAGATGGCGCACCCTGAATACCATGTCACAGGCACTAAGGCGTTTGAGAGTGGGTTATTACCCGTCTATCCTGCGGTAAAAGGACTGCACCAGAATAAGCTGCGCCAATTGGTGCGCCTTGCCATCAATGCTGTCTCGCGTGAGCCGTTGCACTGCCTATCGATCCAAGACTTGTCGATGGCAGGCGTAACAGGGGTGCAGGCAGATCTGCTAAGCGCCTTAAAGCAAATCCACCTACCTGATAAAGACGCAGACATCTTCGCGCAGACAGCGCTACTTGAAGGCCTAAAAGAGCGGACGCACCCAGCCTGTCGCCGCATCATCATCGAAGAGCTCGTGGCGCATCAATTGGCATTCCTATATCGACGTAATAACATCTACCAGCACAAGGCACCGCACTGTCAGACGGACAGCGAATTGGCAAATCAGCTCATGGCAAGCTTACCCTTTGGATTGACAGGCGCTCAAAAACGCGTCATCGCCGATTCGGTGGCCGACATGAGCACAAGTAGACCCATGCTAAGACTCATTCAGGGTGATGTCGGCGCAGGTAAGACTCTGGTGGCGGCGCTGACGGCTTGTTATGCGCTGGACAGTGGCTGGCAGGTGGCGGTTATGGCGCCGACAGAGATTTTGGCAGAGCAGCATTTTATTAATTTTCAAAAGTGGTTCGAGCCGCTGGGTGTCGGTGTTGGCTTCTTGGCGGGCAAACAAAGTGCCAAAGAGCGCGCTGCCATGCTAGAGCGTATCGTGGATAATGAGGTGCAGGTTGTCGTTGGGACGCATGCGCTGTTCCAAGATGGGGTGGTGTTCGCCAAATTGGGGCTGGCCATCATTGATGAGCAGCATCGATTCGGGGTGGAGCAGCGCCTTAGGCTGGCCAATAAAGGCGTGGCGAACTCCACGCCGCACCAGCTTGCCATGACGGCAACACCCATTCCAAGAACGCTTGCCATGAGTATGTATGGCGACATGGATGTGTCTGTCATCGATGAACTGCCGCCAAACCGCACGCCCATCACCACCGTTACCATCAGCCGAGATCGCCGTGATGAGGTGATTGAGCGGATACGCGTCAATTGCAAAGACGGCAAGCAGGCTTATTGGGTGTGCCCACTTGTAGAAGAATCATCGGTGCTAGATGCGCAGTCAGCAGAGCTATTGTATGGGGATCTGTGCGATCGACTGGACATACGCATCGGCTTGGTGCATGGCAAGATGAAGCCGAATGATAAGCAGGCGGTGATGAATGAGTTTAAGCTTGGTAATATCGATCTACTTGTGGCGACGACGGTCATCGAGGTGGGTGTGGATGTGCCTAACGCGTCCTTGATGGTCATTGAGAATGCCGAACGGCTAGGCTTGTCGCAGCTGCATCAGCTGCGTGGGCGGGTAGGTCGTGGTTCTGCCAAGTCTTTTTGTGTGTTGCTATATCAGACGCCATTATCTCCTACGGGCATCGAGCGTCTAAATGTCTTAAGAGACAGTACAGATGGCTTTGTTATCGCTCAAAAAGACCTCGAATTGCGCGGGGCAGGCGAGCTATTAGGCAAGCGTCAGACGGGAGATATGGGCTATTACTTAGCAGACATCGTGCGTGATGAGGTGCTATTAACCGCTGCCCAAAGCATCGCTCATAAGCTCATCGAGTCACCTGACAGACAGGCTTTGGCGCATCAGATTGTCAATACGTGGCTGCCGGACACCAAAGAATATGTGAACGCGTAGTCAAATTCATAAAGGAATGCATGTGGCTTTGGTGCGTGCGTGATGCTACAATCGATTTATTTATAAAAAGTGTAATGAAATAGAGTTACTTATGGATGATAAGAATAGCAATGAATCACTAGATAAGCGCTTAGATGACGCTTTTGATAAATACACCAAATTCCCATGGTGGCTACCCATCAGCGCACTTGCTTTGGTGGCGCTTGGGCTGGTGCTGGGCTTGGGTATTGGGCGTGTGTCTGATGGTGACAAAGCATCGAATGACAATGTGGTCGGCGCTTCGGTTAAGTCATTGGACAGCCAAGAAGCCAACACCGCACCAGTCATGTCGGTTGAGGCGATCACGCCAAGCAGTGCCATCATCTCTGATGCCATCGATGCCAGTGGTATCATCGCAGCGCGTCACACCGCTCAGGTCAGTGGACGTGTGACGGGCGCTGCGATTGAGCAGGTGCTGGTCGAGGTGGGCGATCAGGTGCGTGCAGGGCAGGTGCTTGCCATATTGGACGCATCATCATTCAAAGACTCACACATCCAAGCTCAGGCAGATCTCGATCAAGCGATTGCCAGCGCCGAGAAGGCACATGCCGACCTTGCGCGTACCGAGCCGTTGCTGCAGATAGATGCGATCAGCCGTCAGCAGGTAGATACCTACCGCACAGCCGCTAAGCAGGCAGATGCCACGGTGGTTGCCGCCAAAGCGAAGATGAATAATACCGCCACCAGCCTTAATAATACTAAAATCACCGCGCCAGTCTCAGGCATCATCAGCGAACGCCAAGCTCAGGTGGGCGTGCTGACCAGCGGCAATCCTTTATTTACCATCATTAAAGACGGTGCGCTTGAATGGCAAGCGACACTTGCACCGAACAATGCCGCCAAGATCAACATCGGTCAAGAAGCAACCATCATGGCAGGGAATATGCCCATTGTCGGCAAAGTCATCCGCCTGTCACCGACCGCTAATCAGGGGCGTGAGATGACGGTGCATGTCGCCATTCCCCAAGGCGCGCCGCTAAGTGCTGGCATGTATCAGACGGGTAAATTCGTCCTAAGCCAGTCCAGTGCACCCGCCGTGCCAACTTCTGCCATCATGACGACCGATGGTTATGATTATGTGTGGTCGCTGATGTCAACAGATCAAGCCGAAGGGCTGTATAAAGTAGTGCGCACCAAGGTGGATATCCTAGGCTATGACAGGGATAAAGCCGCGACCAACTTACCGCCAGATGCGCTCATCGTCGCAAAAAGCGCAGGATTTCTAGCGGAAAACGACATCGTGCGTGTGGCGACAGTCAATGCCAATGCGCCACACTCATCCAGTCATCAGGCAGCGGGGCGGTGATGAACTTTTCGGCTTATTCTATCAAAAACCCCTTGATAGCGATCTTGATATTCACGCTCATGACGGTGGGTGGGATTTTGGGTTTTCGCGCGATGAAAATCCAACAGTTCCCTGACATCGATGTTCCTGCTGTCATCGTTACCGTCTCTTATACAGGGGCGTCTCCTGCCCAGTTAGAGACAGACGTCGCCAAAAAAATCGAAAACCAAATCACCGGCATCGAAGGCGTCAAGCACATCCGCTCTACTCTGCAGACGGGCGTTGTGACCATTCATACCGAATTTACCCTAGAAAAAGACCTATCAGAAGCGGTGAATGACGTACGATCAGCACTTGATGAGATCGCAAGCGACTTACCTGCCGCTGCCGAAGAACCTGTCATTACCAAGGTCTCAACCGCAGGATTCCCTGTGGTGAGTTACTCTGTAGCATCTGATAACATGAGTGAAGCCGAGCTGTCATGGTTCGTGGATGATACGCTGAATAAACGCCTTGCCAACATTAACGGTGTGGGAACGCTCAGCCGTGTGGGCGGTATTGAACGTCAAATCATCATCACGCCCGATGTTAATAAATTAAACGGCTGGCAGCTTCCCATTACAAATCTGTCTCAGCAGATCAGCGCTTCCCAAAAAGACAGCTCAGGCGGCGAGGCCAAGGTTGGTGGCGGCGTTCAGACCATCCGTGTATTAGGCTCTGCCAAGAGCGTAAGAGAGCTTGCAAGCCTAGAGATGGTCACACCTGCAGGCGGGGTGGCACTAGGACAACTTGCTGACATTAAGGACGCTCACGCCGATCCAAAAAGCCGAGCCATCTTAGATGGCCAAACGGTCGTAGCGCTATCCATCACGCGTTCACGCGGTGCTAGCGAAGTGCAGATGGTTGAAGATGTAGATCAAGAGCTTGCCAAACTCGCCCAAGAGATGCCACACATCAAAATCCAAAAAATCTACGACAACGCCGAGCCAGTCGCCGAAGATTATCATGCCAGCATGAAGATGCTGATTGAGGGCTGTATTCTTGCGGTGGTTGTGGTGTTCTTGTTCTTACGAGACTGGCGGGCGACATTGGTGGCGGCAGCGGCTTTGCCTTTATCCATCATTCCTACTTTTTTGATGATGTGGATATTTGGCTTTAGTTTGAATATCATCTCATTGCTTGCTTTGTCGCTTGTCATTGGTGTGCTTGTCGATGATGCCATCGTTGAAGTTGAGAACATCATGCGCCATCTGCACATGGGTAAGACACCTTATGAGGCAGCCATGGAGGCGGCGGATGAGATTGGGCTTGCGGTCGTGGCGACGACCTTCACACTGATTGCGGTGTTTTTGCCAACGGCGTTCATGAGTGGCGTTGTTGGGCAGTTTTTCTCTCAGTTTGGTTGGACGGCGGCGATCAGTGTGTTCATCTCATTATTGGTGGCGCGACTTGTCACGCCGATGATGGCGGCTTATATCCTAAAACCAAAACGACATAAAGAAGAAACATCTGGCGCAATGACGAAGCGTTATCTGTCTGTTGTTAGATGGACGCTGAACCATCGTGCGATTACGTTGGTTGCGACGATTGTACTGTTCATTGGTTCATTGAGTATTGCCAAGATGCTGCCTGGTTCGTTCTTGCCGCCAGATGACAGCAACCAAACCCAAGTCACGCTTGAGCTTACGCCTGATGCGACTTTGGATGATACCACGCGCATCAGTCAGATGACAGCGCAGGCGGTCAGTCAGGTGGATGGTGTAAGTTCTGTGTTTATCTCGGCAGGCAGTGAAAATACTGCAACCTTGAACATTCTGCTTAACCCACGCAGCGAACGCCTAAGCAAAACCGACATCGAAAATGCCATCGCTGAAGCGGTAAAAGACGTGCCATCAGCCCGCTTCGTGGTGGGGTTGTCAGCGACGGGGGATTCAGGGTATGGGTTCTCGTTGATGTCGGACAATCCTGAACTGCTTAACCAAACGGTCAATGAGACCATCAAGCAGATTCAGTCTCTACCCATGGTGTTGTCAGTCACCAGCAATAGACCGCTTGCCAAGCCTGAGCTTAGCGCCATTCCAAACACTGTCATGATGGCGGATAAAGGCGTGACGACCAGTGATCTGGCGGATACTTTACGTGTGGCGACGATGGGTGATTATGAACAAGCATTGTCCAAGTTAAATCTAGACACACGCCAGATCCCTGTCGTGGTGCGCCTGTCTGATGAATCTCGTGCGGACATGAACGTACTGAGTAGTCTGTATGTGCCAAGCAGCACCAGTGAAGCCGGCGCTGTGAAGCTATCAGAAGTGGCGACTCTAAGACATGCCATGGGGGAAGCTGAAATTCGCCGTCTGGATCGTATGCGCAGCATTAAGATTACGGTGCAATCTGAAGAAGAGCTGGGTGAGGTCATCAATACGGTGAAAAATCTGCCAATCCTACAAAACCTACCAGAGGGAGTGAATGCCATCGATGAGGGGCAGGCAGACAGCATGGCGGAGCTGTTTACAGGCTTTGCCATTGCCATGAGCGTGGGTATTTTCTGTATCTTTGGGGTGCTGGTGCTGTTATTCCATAAGGTGCTACAGCCTTTTACCATCTTGATGGCATTGCCGTTGTCGATTGGCGGTGCGTTCATTGGCCTAGTGGTTACGGGCGCAAGTTTGTCCATCTCATCCTTGATTGGCTTTATTATGCTTATGGGCATCGCAACCAAGAACTCAATCTTGCTCGTGGACTACGCCATCATCGCCGAGAAGGCAGGGCTGCAGCGACTTGATGCGATATTAGACGCCTGCAAAAAACGCGCCAGACCCATCATCATGACCACCATCGCCATGGGCGCAGGGATGTTGCCGCTCGTGTTCGGTTGGGGTGGTGCGGATGCGACGTTTCGCCGTCCGATGGCGGTTGCAGTATTGGGCGGTCTCATCACGTCGACTTTTTTGAGCCTTGTGGTAATTCCTGTGGTCTATACTTTGATGGATGATTTGGGCAGATTCTTTAAGCGTAAAAGATCCGCCCAATCAGCGTCATAAATTGGAGCGATGATGGATTTATTGTTTGTGCAACCTAAGACAGAACACAGGAAGACTGTGGTTGATTTTGTGCGCGCATTTGATGAACATGGTCAGCCGTTAATTCATGGTACTGATGAGTTGTCAGCGTTTGATGTGTTACATGATGCCGACGCTTATGATGATTGGCTAAGCTATGTCTATGCACCGAAGGGTACCAATCGATTTGGCTATGATAAGATGCCAAGTTCAATATATCTTGCCTTATATGGCGATGGCGTGGTGGGCATGTTGAATCTGCGCCACGAGCTTAATGAGTTCTTAGGAATGTATGGCGGTCATATTGGTTATACCACGCATCCTGATTTTGAGGGGCGAGGTGTTGCGACTTCGATGCTGGCATTTGGCGTGCAGACCTTGAACGAACTTGGCGTGAGTGATGTGTTGGTAACGTGTAGCGATGATAATGTCGCGAGCGCAAAAGTCATCGAAAAGTGCGGCGGCGTGCTAGAGCGCATAATCACACCTGATCAGCCATTTGAATATGGTCGCGCCATGAGAAGATATTGGATAAGAAAATAAGTAAGGATTGATGATGATTTATACCACGAATGAGGTGGCGAACCGTGTGCTAAATTTTTGGTTCGATGCGGATAATAAGCCGTTTTGGTTTGCCAAATCTGATGAATTTGACCATAAAATCGCTGAGCAGTTAAGATTTGATCGATCAGGCGAGAGCGGGCGAGCTCTGGGGCTGGCGTACTGATCATTATGGCAGATTAGCGGAGATCATTATCCTAGATCAGTTTAGTCGCAATGTCTATCGCGACACACCAAAGGCATTCGCCGCCGATGATTTGGTGCTTATTTTGGCTCAAGAGGCGGTGGCTTTGGTGGGCTGTAACGAGTTGCCGGTGGATTTTCGGATATTTGCCGCCATGCCGTTCATGCACTCAGAGAGTCTAAGCATACATGAGCGTGCGGTGGATATTTTTGAGCGGATTGGTGATGCCGTGACGCTTGACTTTGAGCATCGACATAAGGACATCATCGAGCGTTTCGGTCGTTACCCACATCGTAATGAGATATTGGGCAGGGAAAGCACGGCTGAAGAATTAGAATTCTTAAAAGAGCCTAATTCGTCGTTTTAGCACTTTACCATCGCCAAATAACCCTCATGCAGCCGCTCAAGCTGTACATACAGTTCATCTAGCGTACCACCATTATCCACCACGTCATCGGCCACTGCCAGCCGTTGTTGGCGTGTGGCTTGCTTGGCGATGATGGTCTTAACGTAGGCGATGGGGTCTTGATGGTGTGACAGCTTGATTTGGTCGCGCTTGGTCGCGCGGTCTATTTGGGTAGACTCAGGAACATCCACGACCAGAATCCTGTCACACAGCTCGGCTAAGTTTGGGGATTTTGCCATGCCTTCGACCAAAAGCGGCACCGATAAGATACAATAGGTAGACGTGCTCTTTGTAAGGGCGTCTTTGATTTGTGCTTGAATGTGTGGATGCGTGATAGCGTTTAGGGTGGTGATGGCAGCAGGATGCTTTAGGATGTGTTCACGCATGGCGGCGCGATTGTAGTTGCCATCACTATCTATGACCCAGTCGCCAAAAGCTTCCTTCAGCTCATCCAGCACAGGACTGCCTTTAGCGGTGATGGCATGAGCGATGACATCAGCATCGACCACGTCTATACCCCGCATGGCGAACCAGTCACTCACTGCGCTCTTACCGCTGCCAATCCCGCCCGTCAATCCGATGATTAATTCACTCATACATCCTCCAATGCTTAAGCTGGTAAGTCAATCAAGCCAACGTTTAGCCCAGTGCTAACACGCCATACCACGACCATATCTTCTCGCCGTATAATAGTGAAAACAAGCCGCCCATCGCCAAATAAGGCCCAAAGGCAAAGGCTTCCTCATCTTGTCGATATTTATTAATGATGCCTGCGATCACACCAAGCAGTGCAGCGATAAAGACAATCATCGGCAAGTAGAACATCCCGAGCCATGCGCCAAGCAAGCCAAGCAGCTTAGCATCACCAAGCCCCATACCATCCTTTCCCGTGATGACCTTGAACAATGCATTAATTCCCCAAAACACCACAAAGCCCATCACTAGCCCCCAGATGGCAAGACTTGGCGTGGTAAAGACATGTTGAGTGTTGGCGATCAGACCGACTATGCCAAGCGGCACAAGTAGGCGATCGGGCAGCAGCTTGGTGTGATAATCAATTCCTGATAAAGCAACCAAATACCACAAAAAGATCAGCGCCAGCCCCGCCTGAATGCTCACACCAAAATGATGAACGATGAGTATTGATAACACCGCCGTTAAGAGCTCCGTGACGGGATAGCTTAGGGATATCTTTGCTTGGCAGGATGCGCAGCGACCACTCAGAAGTAGGTAGCTAATTACGGGAATGTTGTGCTGCCAAGCGATGACGGCTGTGCAATGTGGGCAGCGTGATCGTAGGGTGGATGGATTGGGTGAAGGGTTGGGCTGATAGTGCGCTTGAACGTCGTTCTTGGTGGCGTCCTTGAGTGCTTCATCTGCTGCGATAAATTCGCTGATCTCATGTCGCCATTCGCTCAGCATGGTCTTAGGCATGCGATGAATCACGACATTGATAAAGCTACCAACGATGAGCCCTAATATCCCTGTCATTATCAAAAATAGCGCATGGTTTTGGGTGAGAATGTTTAACAAATCAATCATGATACACTCGCCCCGATTTGAAAAATTGGCAAATACATCGCAATCACAACTCCGCCCACGATGATGCCAAGTATCACGATGATGATGGGCTCGATCAGGCTGGTTAATCCGTCGATCTGTTCGCTGACTTCATTGTCATAATAATCGGCGACTTTATTTAGCATCTCGGTGAGCTTGCCGGATTCTTCACCCACGTCGATCATCTGCACGGTCATCGGTAGGAATAGTGTACTTTGTCTCATGGATTGGCTGAGTCTTTGACCGCTATTTACTTTGGTGCTGATGTTGTTTAGCTCCTTGATGAATGCGTGATGGTTGGTGGCTTTGGCGGATAAATCCAGCGCGGCTAATAGTGGAATGCCCGCCTCAAAAGTCGTGGCAAGCGTCCTTGAGAATCGTACCAAGACCGCTTTTTTTATTAATGGAGCAATCAAAGGCAATTTCAGGGCGATGTTATCAAGCCAAAGTTTGACCTTGCCTGTTTTTTTGTTGTACCAAATAAGACCAAGGCTAATGGCAAGCACGCTTATTACAATCCACCAAAAATTAGCCACCAGTCCATCGGATAACGCCATGATAAATCGAGTCGGCAGTGGCAAGCTCTCGCCCATCTCGTTAAATGTCTTGGCAAAGATAGGCACAACTTTTACCAATAAAATCACCGTTACAGCGATGGCGACAATGCTAACAAGCGCAGGATATTGCAAGGCTTTT
Source organism: Moraxella ovis (assembly GCF_900453105.1). Lineage (NCBI taxonomy): Bacteria > Pseudomonadati > Pseudomonadota > Gammaproteobacteria > Moraxellales > Moraxellaceae > Moraxella > Moraxella ovis. The sequence continues at coordinate 2,064,521 of NZ_UGPW01000001.1, read as the reverse complement.
TTGAGTTTGTTTTTTAGGACCTCAAGGCTTTCTTGGTGACTTGCGATGCGATCTAGCATGGTGTCTAGCGCGCCCGACTGTTCGCCTGCCTGCACCAAAGCGATGGATAATCGGCTAAATGCTTTATGCTTGCCAAGCGCATTGGCGAAGTTGGAGCCTGATTCGATGTCTGTTTTTATTTGGTTGATGATGGTGCTAAATGCAGGGTTTTTGCTGTTTTGGTTGGTGATGTCAAGTGCTTGGATGAGCGGGATACCTGCCGATAGCATGGTGGTAAGCTGACGGAAAAACAGGGTAATTTCTAGCGATTTTATTTTGTTGGTGAAATTTGGTAAAAACGGCTTTTTTTGGCTAAGTCTTGGGCGTGTAATACCTTCTTTTTGCAGCTTTAATCGAGCAAGCTGCAGGGTGGCGGCATTGATTTCGCCCGTTACTTTTTTGCCTTGTGCGGAGATGCCTTTATAGCTAAAGGTTTTATCTTTGGGCTTATTTATTTGGCGCAGCTTGGCTGTTTTGATGGATTTAGGCACCTGTGAGACGCTCCATCTCTTGTAGGCTTGTGATGCCGCTGATGACCTGATGCATGGCAGATTGTCTAAGGGTCATCATGCCGTGTTCTTTGGCAAATTCGCTAAGTGCCTGAGTCGGCGCGTCGCTCATGATGAGCGTGGCGAGCTTAGGGGTGATGGGCAGCATCTCATAGATGCCTATGCGTCCTTTGTAGCCGTCTTTGCATTGATGGCAACCGACGGGCTTATATAGCTTGGCTGTGCCGATTTGATCTGGGCTAAAGCCAAGCTCAATCAGGCTTTGGGCAGGGATGTCTAAGGGCTGCTTACAGTCACCGCACAGACGGCGGACGAGCCTTTGGGCGATGATGAGACTTAGAGAGCTTGCGATATTAAAGGTTGCCACGCCCATGTTCTTTAGGCGAATGATGGTGTCGATGGCAGAATTGGTGTGTAATGTGGACAGCACCAAGTGGCCTGTCTGAGCCGCCTTAATGGCAATCTCTGCGGTCTGTGCGTCGCGAATCTCGCCCACCATGATGACGTCGGGATCTTGACGCAAGAAAGCTCTTAGCACATCAGCAAAGTCAAGCCCAATCTTTGGGTTGATATTGACCTGATTGATGCCATCTAGGTGAATTTCCACAGGGTCTTCGACGGTTTGGATGTTAATCTCGGGTCGATTTAGGATGCCAAGCGCGGTGTATAGCGAGATCGTCTTACCAGAGCCTGTCGGGCCTGTGATGACGATCATGCCTTGAGGACGGTTTAGTGCATCAAGGAACAGCTGTTTTTGGGCATCATTCATGCCGAGCGTATCAATGCCGATTAGGGCTTGGGCAGAATCTAGTAGCCTTAAGACGATCTTCTCGCCAAAGAGTGTGGGCGTGGTACTGACACGAAAATCAACCGATTTGCCTTCATGCAGGGGAAATTTGATGCGTCCATCTTGCGGCTTTCGTCGTTCGGCAATGTCTAGACGTGCCATGACTTTTAGGCGGGTACTGATTTTATTGCCTGAAGCCTTGGGAGGGTTTGCGATGGTCTGCATGATGCCATCAATGCGAAATCTTACCCGATAATGCTTATCGAACGGTTCAAAATGAATGTCTGATGCACCCATGATGATGGCATCACTTAATGTCTTGTGGACGAATTTAACGGTCGGCGCATCAAGCATTGTCTCACCGTCATTATCGGGCAGTTCATGATCGTCCTCGCCAAGCTCTAGCACCGCGCCTAGATGCAGGCTTTGCATGATGCGTACGAGTTTATTCTCATCGACCAGAACGGGCGTGATGTGCGCATTGGTTGCAAAGCCAAGCTCGCTCATTGCTTGCGTGCGTGTCGGGTCACTGGTGGCGATAAAAATTTGCCCATCGCGCTGACCAAGGGGTAAAACCTCGTGGCGTGCAATGAGCGCATCATCAAGCAGATGCAAGGGCAGCTCTTTGATGTTAAATTTATCCAAATCCACCAAGTCTATGCCCAGACTCTCAGATAAAGTCTTGGCGATCACATCGGAGGACAGTACGCCATGTCGCACTAGATGGCGAGCAAGGCTAATCTGCGCGGCACTAGCGTCATCAATGGCAGCCCCAAGCACGTCATGATTGATGAGTGCTTTATCTAGTATAATTCGAGCAAGTCCTGTGGTGGTGTGGTTCATGGATTAACAATTTTATAAGTATTGTTGTAATATACTATATTTGCTGTGATTTGACAGCACATTGGCTGAAATTTTTATGCTTTGAGATTGACATGAGACGAAAAACACACAATTTTATGTGTGTAATGACAATAAAATGCGTTATAATAATGCGTTTAAATGATTTTTGACCATGCCGACCGCTTGGCGCATCAACAAAGAACAAAGAGAGTGCAATATGGCAAAGTATGTCATTGGCAATTGGAAACTAAACCCAGCAACGCTAACCGAAGCAGTAGCATTGGCTCACGCCATGAAGGGCGTGGCGGACAATTCAAGCTGCCATTTGGGCTGTGCGCCAACTTTTTTGCATCTTGGTGCGGTCACTGACATCCTAAAAGACTCATCTGTTTGGGTGGGTGCGCAGGACGTATGTGCTTTTGGTGAGATAGGTGCATTCACAGGCGACGTGTCAGCGGCACAAGTGACGGATTTGGGCGCCAAATTTACCTTGATCGGTCATTCGGAGCGACGCACCTACCATGCAGAATCCAATGAGATGCTTGCCAAAAAAATCACCCAAGCCTTCCAATCAGGTCTGGTTGTTGTGCTGTGCGTGGGCGAGACAAAAGATGAATACGAGAGCGGTCAGACCCTAAGCGTGCTTGATCAGCAGCTGTCTGTACTAGATGGTCTAAATGCACCAGCCGATCAGCTACTGATCGCGTATGAGCCTGTATGGGCGATTGGCACGGGTTTAACCCCGACCGTTGATGAAGTGGCAGTCACGCATCGCCACATCAAGAACCAGCTGACTAAGCAAGGCTTGGTAGATATCAGCGTGCTATACGGCGGCAGTGTGAATGATAAGAACGCCAAAGACTTCGCTGCTTGTGATGTCGTTGATGGTGCATTGGTGGGCGGCGCTTCGTTAAAGGCAGATAGCTTTACAGTCATCGCACAGGCATTTAGCTGATCTTTGGGTTGTCTTTATATAGTTTATTTATAGTGGTTTTATTATGTTTACAGTATTATTAGCGGTTCATATCATCGTGGCGATCGTCATGGTTGGATTTATTTTGCTTCAGCATGGTAAGGGTGCAGATGCTGGCGCGTCATTTGGCGCAGGTGCGGCAGGCACGGTATTCGGTGCGGCAGGCTCGGCCAACTTCATGACGCGCATCACGGCTGTGCTTGCGACCGTGTTTTTTATCACCAGTCTTGCCTTGGCATGGTATGCGCAGCGTGAAGCAGAAGATCAGCTTCGTCTTGATGTGCCGACCGCTCAGAGTGCTCCTGCTACCACGGTGCCAACCCAAGCGCCAAGTGCGCCAGCAGGCGAGTGATTTGTTGATAATTTTAGTTTTTTCGCTTGATATTTTAAATAATACTCGTTAAAATAAGCACCTATTTTGCGATCGTGGTGGAATTGGTAGACACGCTATCTTGAGGGGGTAGTGCTTCACGGCGTGAGGGTTCAAGTCCCTCCGATCGCACCAAATATTAGCTGTTAGGCAGCATTAATTAAACTGAATGTTGAACACTTTTATGAATTTCAAAAAAGTCTTGACAAAATCAAAATGCATGCTATAATAGCGGTCTAAATTGATGCGGGGTGGAGCAGTCTGGTAGCTCGTCGGGCTCATAACCCGAAGGTCGTTGGTTCAAATCCAGCCCCCGCTACCACTTTTTAAAATCCTTATTTTGGTTTTATTTTATAAAATAAGGTGTCTTACGATCTAGTAGAATTTATATAGATAATAAGGCTAGGCTGATTGACGATTAAAGCCCACTAACGCGTTTTGTGGGTTTTTTTGTATTTGTCGTTTAGTGATGCTACAATACAAGCAGCCATATTTAACCAAGGATACATGAAAATACATGAAACCATCGAGTAAAATTGCTGAATTGACCGAGTTAATCGCTCCGGCGGTGAACGCCTGTGGCGTTGAGCTTTGGGGTATTGAGTTCATGCCACAAGGTCGCAAATCTTTGCTAAGAATTTATATCGAAGTCAGCGCTGAGCAGCGTGCTAATGGCGAGCATGTGACCATTGAGGATTGTTCTGCGGTCAATCATCAGGTGTCAGGCGTATTGGATGTGCATGACCCTATCGCAGGCGAGTATATTTTAGAGGTCTCAAGCCCTGGTTTTGACCGTCCGTTATTCAGCCCAGAGCAGGTGGCGTTATTTGTTGGTGAGATTATTAATTTGCGCCTGATTCATGCCATCGGACAGGGCGACACTAAGCGCCGCAAGGTCGTGGGTCGTCTGCTTGAGGTGGGCGAGACGAGCATGAAGGTCGTCACCGAAGATAAGTTAGAATTTGACATTGAATTTAATAATGTGGATAAAGCTCATCTGATTTATGAAGATTGAGTCAATAACATAAAACCAACCAACCAAAATTAACCCAAAGGATCGAAGATGAGCCGTGAAATTTTAACCGTTGTTGAGACGGTCAGTAACGAAAAAGGGCTAAATCCTGAAGATATTTTTGAAGCGATTGAGCAAGCCTTAGTCGTATCTACCAAGAAAAAAGTCTATACCGAGCAGCCAGAAGTGGCGATTCGCGTGGCGATTGACCGTAAGACTGGCGATTATGATACTTATCGTTATTGGACGGTGGTCGCTGACGAAGATCATGAGATGCCAGCTTGTCAGCTTGCCATCAGTGATCTTGATGAGAATGAATGGAAGATCGGCGACATCAAAGAGGAACAAATCGAGTCTATCGAATTTGGCCGTATCGCCGCCACCCAAGCCAAGCAAGTCATCATTCAAAAAATCCGTGAGGCCGAGCGTGCTTTGGTTGCCGATGCTTTTGAAGCTCGTGTGGGAGAACTCATCACAGGCGAGGTCAAAAAACAAAGCCGTGATGGTTATGTGATTGACTTAGGCGACAATGCAGAGGGTTATCTGCCAAAAGACCAAGCATTGCCTCGTGAAATGCTGCGTCCAAAATCACGCGTGACCGCACTGCTGCATCAAGTGAATCGTGACGGTCGTGGTTCACAGCTGCTGCTGTCTCGCACGCACAAAGACATGCTGGTTGCTTTGATGACCAAAGAAGTACCAGAAATCAGCGAGGGCATCATTGAGGTGCGTGATGTGGCTCGTCTGCCAGGTCTGCGCGCTAAGATTTCTGTTAAGACGAACGACCATCGTATCGATCCAGTAGGCGCGTGCATCGGCATGCGTGGTACTCGCATCCAAGCAGTACAACAAGAGCTTGATGGTGAGCGCGTGGATGTGGTGGTATGGAGCGATGATCCTGCTCAGTACATCATCAGCGCCCTTGAGCCTGCTGACGTATCTAGCCTGGTGCTAGACGAAGATGCTAAGACTGCCGACATTATCTTTGCGACCAATGACCAACTTGCTCGCGCCATCGGTTCTCAAGGTCAAAACGTACGTCTGGCATCTGATTTAACAGGCTACAAGCTAAACATGATGCTAGAGTCTGAATATCTAGAGCGCCAAGCATCAGAATCTCAAGGCTATATCGACCTATTCTATGAGCGTCTAGAAGTCGATCGTGATCTGGCAGAAGCTTTGGTTGAGATTGGCTTTACCAGCATCGAAGAAGTGGCCTATGTGCCAGTTGAGACTTTCCATGACATCGAAGGTCTTGATGACGAAGCGATCGCCACCATCCAAGAACGCGCCAAAGAAGTTGTTATCGCTGATGAGCTTGAAAAACAAAAGAACATCAAAGAGCCAAGTGCTGAGCTGCTTGCGCTAGAAGACATGACGACTGAGATCGCTTATAAGCTGTCTGAGCGCGATATAATTACGCTAGACGACTTGGCAGAACAAGCAGTCTTTGACATCGAAGACATTGAAGGGCTGGACAGTGAACTTGCAGGCAAGATCATCATGAACGCTCGTAAATCGTGGTTCGAATAACCATGCGCGCCACTGGTGTGAGTGCCTTGTGATGGGTACATTTAATTAAGTCATTGCCAAAACACCTAATTTTTTGAGTGATTTGGCAAGCAATAAGACAACAGGCGACGACAAGTCGCCCTTGCCAAAACACAAAATCAGGTGAATACATGACAGATACCAATAAAGATAATAAACGTATTAGCATTAAATCAAAAACCACATCTACTGCCAAAGTAACTGGTACATCAGGTAAAGCAAAAGCGGTCAATGTCGTCAAAACAAAAAAGATCGTTTTTGAGAAGCCAGATGCCAACAAAATCGCTGAAGAAGTCGCCGCTCAGGCCAAAGCTGCTGAAGAAGCACGCCTAAGAGCTGCCGAAGAAAAACAGGCTGCTGAACGCAATAAACAAGAAGCTGCCGAACGTCAAGCTGCTACCCTTGCCGCCATGCGCGCAAGCAGCAATGATCAAGAAAAAACCACCTCATCATCAATATCTGTTGTCGTCAAAAAAGCCAAAAAAGACGACGAAGCTACTGATGATAAGTCTGATAAAGCTGACAACAAAGCCAAGAAACCTACACCAAAACCTGCCAAATCAGAAACTGCTGAAGACAAAGCAGCCCGTAAGGCTCGCGAAGCTGAAGAAGAGAAGCTGCGTCAATTAGAAGCAGAAAACCGCCGCAAAGCTGCCGAAGAAGCGCAAAAACGCACGCTAGAGCAGATGAAGCAGATGGCAAGCCGTTATAGCGACAAAGAAGACAACTCAAGCATCATCGTTCGTAAAGACGAGCCGCTTGCCAAAGGTCTGGTGGGTGCAGCACTTGAAGAATCTTTTGAAAAAGAGCGTCGCGAGATTAAGCGTGGCACTAACACCAACTCTAGCCGTTCAAAAGGCGGCAAGAAAAAAGGCAGAGAAGAGCTCGAGATCAAGACCAAGCAGCGTGGACTAAAATCATCTCAGTCAGGCAAGCATAAGTTTGAGATGCCTGTTGAGAAGATTGTCTATAATGTTGAAGTTGGTGAATCGATCGTTGTTTCTGACCTTGCTCAGAAGATGGCGGTTAAGGTTCGCGAGGTCATCAAATCACTCATGAAAATGGGTGAGATGGTTCGTGAATCTGACACCATTGACCAAGACACGGCAGGTCTTGTGGTTGAAGAATTTGGTCATAACTTGGTGTTGGTGTCTGATACCAAGCTAGAAGACGACCTTCAAGAGGCTGTTGATGAGAAATCAGGCAACGTTCAAGCGCGTCCACCTGTTGTGACTATTATGGGTCACGTTGACCATGGTAAGACTTCATTGCTTGATAAGATCCGCGAAGCGAAAGTGGCAAGCGGTGAAGCTGGTGGTATTACTCAGCACATCGGTGCGTACCATGTTACAACCGATCGTGGTGTAATTACCTTCCTAGATACCCCAGGTCACGCCGCCTTTACCGCCATGCGTTCTCGTGGTGCGCAGGCGACCGATATTGTTGTGCTTGTCGTCGCGGCTGATGATGGCATGATGCCACAGACCGAAGAGGCGATTGACCATGCGCGCGCAGCAGGCACGCCATTGATTGTCGCCATCAACAAGATGGATAAAGATACCGCCGATCCAGATCGCGTTATCAACGAATTGGCAGTAAAAGAAGTTGTGCCTGAGGCGTGGGGCGGCGATGTACCAATGGTGCAAGTCTCTGCCAAGACAGGCATGGGCGTCGATGATCTATTAGAAACCATCAGCATTCAGGCAGAAATCATGGAGCTCGAAGCCCCTGTTGAGGGTGCGGCACAAGGTGTGGTGATTGAGTCACGCATTGACAAGGGTCGTGGTGCGGTGGCAAGCTTACTTGTCAAAAAAGGCACGCTCAACCAAGGCGATCTGGTTCTGGCTGGCGAATTCTATGGTAAAGTGCGTGCGATGACCGATGAGAATGGCGATCGCATCAAGACCGCAGGACCATCCATTCCTGTGGAAATCTTGGGCTTGCCTGATGCTCCGATGGCAGGCAGTGAGTTTTTGGTCGTGTCTGATGAGAAAAAAGCCCGTGAGGTGGCAGATTTTCGTGCGGCACGTGAGCGTGATCGCGTTCTAGAGCGTCAGAATAAGATGCGCCTAGATACGCTGTTTGAGAGCATGGGTAATGATATTGCGACCTTGAACATTATCCTAAAAACCGACGTTCGTGGTTCGCTCGAAGCGCTGCTTAGCGCCCTTGAGGAGCTCTCAACTGATGAAGTTAAAGTGCGTGTTATCAGCTCAGGCGTTGGTGCCATCACAGAATCTGACGTGATCTTGGCGGAATCTAGTGAAGCTGTACTTCTTGGCTTTAACGTGCGTGCCGACACGGCAGGTAAGCGTAAAGCTGATGAAGCAGGCTTAGATATTCGTTACTATAGCGTCATCTATGGTCTGATCGATGACGTGAAAGCTGCGATGAGCGGTATGTTGGCACCAGAGCATCGTGAGAAGATCTTGGGTACCGCTGAGGTTCGTGACGTGTTCCGCTCTAGTAAGTTTGGCGCGGCAGCAGGTTGTATGGTTCAAGAAGGTACCATCTACCGCAACAAGCCAATCCGCGTTCTGCGTGATGACAAGGTAATCTTCACAGGTCAGCTACAATCACTGCGTCGCTACAAAGACGACGTCAATGAAGTTAAAGCAGGCATGGAATGTGGTCTGGCAGTCAAAGGTTATGAAGTGGCAGTGGGCGATAAGATCGAGGTCTTTGAGGTTCACGAAGTTAAGCGCCAGCTGTAAGACAAAGCAACAAAACACCCCATAATTTGGGGTGTTTTTTTATGTCAAAAATTCAGCAAGCGGCTGATAAAGTCTAGAATTTAGAGACTGGAATTATGGGCTAAGATTTGGCATCACCAATCATTCATCTTACTTACCATCAATCAGTACATCATTGGCGATGAGCGTTTCGTCGCCTTTGACATCCAGTACTTCTTTTTTCAGCTCGGTGGTAAAGATGTGTTCTTTGCTGATGGTCTTAGCGTCAAGGCTGACATCTTCGATGGCGTGTGTGCTTTTGGTGACGGTGGCAGTCTCACGAGACAGCAAAATCTCAACAGAGCCATCGAGTGCCAAACTTTGCATTTTGCCATTGATGCTGATCTGGGCGTGCGTGTTAGCGGTGTTGTCGATGATGTCGATCAAAGCATCATCGCTCACAGGTTTATGATGATTGAGCGGTGAGTTGTCTTCTTTATAAGTGATGACAAGGTATTCTTCGGTCAAAGTGATGGGCAGATTCACCGTGCGAGAGCGGGTCTGCTTTGAAAGCACCACTTTGCCTGTGCTGACTCTGTCCTTGTGAATGTGGGCACGCTCTTCTAAGAGTTCGAGCACTTGTGGGTCGGTGAGTGTGTTGTCGTTGATGTCTTTTGTCATGTGATTTTTCCTTAAATTTAAAATTGATCTGCTGTTGGTAAATTGTGATGCTGGTCGCTGGTAAATAATTAAACAAATAATAAACGATGATTAAACGATGATTTTCATCTAAAAAAGCCAGAGCGATAACTCTGGCTTTTCGATTACTTTCGTGTCTTTGGCATGATGCCAAACTCATCAGTCAATCATAGACCACGAGCGCGACGTACTTCATCAGCAGTGATGCCTTCGTAGTTCACGACATTGCCGTGTCTGTCCACCACATTACCTAGGTCATCGACATTCAGCTCTTCACGCTGGATGGTTTCTAGGATGGTCTCAGTGCGAGTGTCAGTGGTTTTGCCTAGGGTGATCTCTTCGGTTACATAAGTTTGCTTGCTGACATTAGCACGCTCAGCTTCTAGCTCAACGCTGATGGTGTCTGCGCCTAGATCATCACCGATGCGACGGTCTGTTGGGCGATCTGCCGCTACACGCTCGATGTGTGCATGCTCTTCTTCTAGGTCAACTTCTACACGACGCTCTTCGGTCACGACATGCTTGCCTAGGCTTACGATGCCAGCGACGATGCGGTCTTTATTGACAGTCAGACGCTCTTCAAGCAGCTCTAGCGTGTTTGGCGCTGTGTAGTGTGCTTCGTTTAGGTCTAGGCGGCTTTCAGCTGGTAGTGTGTCGGCAGCATAGAATGCACGGTCTTTGTTGTATTGCTCTTCGTAGCTGTACACATAGTCACGGTCATAAGCTTCCATCGCTTCGACTTGATCTTTGGTTAGGCTGTCGAAATATACTTCATCGCCTACAATGCGAGACAGACCTGCTGGTACTAATACTTCTTTTGAGAAGAACCAACCGCCAGCGTCCACAACCAAATAGCGAACTTTACCAGTATCAACTTCTACCAATACATCTTCTACTTTACCAATTTTTTCTTGTCCAATGCCATATGCGGTCTTGCCGATAGGGTTGTAATAGCCTTCACCTAAAACTTCACTGTTGGTGGTTTCAATGTCATGTAAACGAACTAGCTTGCTCATAATGTGTTCCTTATTCAAATTCAAAATTTAATGTCGTAAATTGCTGTTGCAATTCATCAATGATTTGCGTTTTGGGCATCGGTCTTAATCGTTAATTTGATGCCTTTTTTATATGACTCCAAGTAATCATATGACTCCAAGTAATCAACAAAGTTAAGAAATCATATTCTCCATCCGGTCACTGTAGGACAACTTCATGTGTCCTAGTATAGGCGATTCAAAATTTAATAATAGGCGTTTTTTGTCAAAAAATAGGGCAGTTTTTTTGGCATTTTACGACCCAAGGTAAATCAATGTAAACTTGCGTAAATTCTGTATGGGTTTGGGTGGTTGTGTAATCGGGCTGTTATTTGTGGGTGCTTTTTTAACGGATTTTTATCGGTCAGCGAAGCAGTTTGGGGATTTTTAGCTGGATTTTAGCTTAAATTTGCTAATTTCATGACAAATTTAAAAGCCAATTTAGCGATTGATGGATTTTAAATGTGCGGGAGGCTTAGTCTTTGGCGTGCGTTGTTGGCATAAATGAGCTATACTATGTCGCAACTGGCGTGATTTAAGATTAAATTAACATTTAATGGCAAATTCAATAAAAATGCGCCACGGTTATTTAATTAAAAACTGTTGTTTGATTAAGCTTTAAACATTTATAATGATTTAATCATTTCAACAATTTCCAACTGATTTTAACCGATTAAAAGAGGCAATGATGAACCAACGATTACAACGACTCTCCGACCAAATCCAGCGTACGCTTTCTGTGCTGATTCGCGATGAGATTAATGACCCGCGTTTGACTGGTTTTGTCACCATCTCTGGCGTCAAAGTCAGCCCTGATTTGGGTTATGCGGATGTTTATGTCACCATTTTGGAGCCATCTCAAGATGGTGGCATGAATAAAGAAGCACATCAAGAAAGCATCAATGTGCTTAAAAATGCAGCAGGCTTTTTGCGTACCGAGCTGTCACACACCATGAAGACTCGTACCACGCCACGCCTACGTTTTCATTATGATGAAGTTACCGCTCACGGCAATCACATGATGAATCTGGTCAGTCAAGCCATGCAAAAAACTGGCGAATCTGAGGCTGGCGATACGGATAATTCTTAATGTCAAAACAGATCGTCTCGGGTGTATTATTACTGAATAAGACCATCGGCATCAGCTCCCATTCAGCTCTTGCCCAAGCCAAACGCTTGTTTATGTCAGCAGATTTTGACAGCAAAAAAGCAGGTCATACAGGCACGCTTGACCCCATGGCGACAGGGCTTTTGCCGATTTGCTTAGGGGATGCGACCAAGTTTAGCAGCTTTGGGCTAGATGCTGATAAGGGCTATACCGCGATTATCAAACTTGGCGAGCAGACCGACACAGGCGACAAAGAAGGGCAAGTCATCGCCCAGCAGGATATTGTGCCCTTTGACGAGCAGGGGCTTGATGAATTGGCTTGCGATTTATTGGGCGAACAACAACAAACCCCGCCCATGTACTCCGCCCTAAAAAAAGACGGCAAAAAGCTCTACGAATATGCCCGAGATGGTATCGAGATAGAGCGACAGCCACGCCTCATTATCATTCATCATTTGGCTTTAAATAAATTAAGCAATGATGAAATCGCCCTTGATGTCATCTGTTCTAAAGGCACTTATGTGCGCGTGCTTGGCGAGACGATAGCTGAACGGCTTGGCACGGTGGGGCATTTGACCGCTTTGCACCGCACCAGCACAGGCGGATTTGACGTGTCGGATGCGATAAGCGTCGATGAGCTTTCAGATTTATCTTTTGATGAGCGCTTTGGCAAACTGCTACCGATAGATGTACTGCTTGATCATTTGCCTATTGTTAAACTGACAACGGACGAAACAGCACGCATCAAAATGGGGCAGCGGCTTAATATCAAAGACCGTATTGGTGATTTGGTGTTTGATGCTGATGTTCTACAAGTGCGTCTGTATTGTGATGATAAGTTTATCGGGCTTGGACAGGTGGAGAGAAATGGACGGCTGCAGCCTGTGAGAGTCATTTCAGCTTAGAAATATTGCTGAGTTGTGTGTGGTTTTGTTTTGATTTTCAAATGACATTTTTGAATTTCCATGATATAATGAAAATTCATGCCAATAGGCTTAGGCAGGCTTTAGCAATGCAATGCTTGCCCGAATTATTTCGCATTGCTCATATAGGAATTTAGTTATGCTAACTAATCAAGATCGTATCGACATCATCGCAAAATACAAGCGCGCTGAGAATGACACTGGTAGCCCAGAAGTACAAGTTGCACTTCTAACTGCTCGTATCAACGACCTACAAGACCACTTCAAAGCCCACAAAGCTGACCATCACAGCCGCCGCGGTCTTATCCGTATGGTTAACCAACGTCGTAAACTTCTAGACTACCTAAAAGGTAAAGATCTAAATCGTTACACTGATTTGATCGCATCTTTGGGTCTACGCCGTTAATTTTAAAATTAGCTCGGCTAATTTTTACCAAAAACGGTGTGCGTTTGCGTGCCGTTTTTGTCATTTTATGTTTATTGTGGACAGTGGTCTTAGAACTCTAAGAAATGTTTTATAAATCAAATAATTACAGTTAAAACATCTCTTAGGGCTTTAAACCGTGTCCAAGTTTATTAAAGGAAATACTATGTTTAATATCATTCGCCAAGAATTCCAGTATGGCAATCAACAAGTTGTTCTAGAGACGGGCCGTGTTGCTCGTCAGGCCAATAGTGTACTCGTTCACATGGGTGACGTGTCGGTATTGGTGGCGGTTGTTGTTCGTCCAGAAGCAGTTGCAGGTCAGAACTTCTTCCCATTGACTGTCAACTACCAAGAAAAAATGTACGCATCAGGTAAAATCCCTGGTGGCTATGGCAAGCGTGAAGGTCGTGCGTCAGAGTTTGAGACGCTAACCAGTCGTCTGATTGACCGTCCGATCCGTCCGCTATTCCCAGAAGGCTATGTGAACGAAATTCAAGTCACTGCGACCGTCATCTCATCAGGTAAGACCCAAGATGCAGACATCGCAGCGATGATTGGTACTTCTGCAGCACTTGCCATCTCTCCTGCACCATTCAACGGCCCAATCGGTGCAGCTCGTGTCGGCTTCATCAATGGCGAATACGTACTAAACCCAAATCATGCTCAAATGAAAGAAAGCCAACTTGACCTAGTGGTTGCTGGTACGAAGGCTGCTGTGCTAATGGTTGAATCTGAAGCGGACGAGCTGTCAGAAGATCAAATGCTGGGCGCGGTACTATACGGTCACGGTCAGCAGCAAGTTGTGATTGAAAATATCAACGCGTTTGCGGCTGCGGTTGGTAATGCTAAGGCTGAATTTGTCGCGCCTGCGATCAACGAAGAGCTAAACGCACAGCTAAAAGATCAATTCACCGCCAAGGTGAGCGAGGCGTACACCATTACTGTTAAGCAAGATCGCTATGCACGTCTAGACGAACTAAAAGATGAAGCATTGGCTCTAGCAGGCGATGAGACAGCAGAAGATTATGCGGATAAAGTTGCTCAGATCAAAGAGCTGTTCGAGACTCTAAAATATCGCACCGTACGTGACAACATCCTATCAGGCAAGCCACGTATCGATGGACGTGATCTAGAGACTGTACGTGCGCTTGACATTCAAGTGGGTGTGTTGCCTTATACGCATGGTTCTGCGCTATTTACTCGTGGTGAGACTCAGGCGCTGGTAACCACCACGCTAGGCACCAGCCGTGACGTGAACTTGGTGGACAGCCTGTCAGGCACTAAGCAAGATCACTTCATGCTACACTACAACTTCCCACACTATTCAGTGGGCGAGACCGGTCGTGAAGGCGGTCCAAAACGCCGTGAAATCGGTCATGGTCGCCTAGCACGTCGTGGTGTTCAAGCCATGTTGCCAGCAGCTGAACGCTTCCCATACACCATCCGCGTGGTATCTGATATCACCGAATCGAACGGCTCATCATCGATGGCATCGGTCTGTGGAGCATCTTTGTCGTTGATGGATGCAGGCGTACCGCTCAAAGCACCTGTGGCAGGCATCGCCATGGGTCTGGTCAAAGAGGGCGACCGTTTTGCGGTATTGTCAGACATCTTGGGCGATGAGGACCATCTGGGCGACATGGACTTTAAAGTAGCAGGTTCGGTCAACGGCATTACCGCTTTACAGATGGACATCAAAATCGAAGGCATCACCGCCGACATCATGGAGCAAGCTCTACGCCAAGCCCACGCTGGTCGTATCCACATTCTAAATGCCATGAACGAAGTGATCGCAACTTCTCGCACAGAGATCAATGCATACGCACCGAACTACGCGACCATCGAGATTAACCCAGAGAAGATCCGTGATGTGATCGGCAAAGGTGGTGCAACCATCCGTGCCTTAACTGAAGAGACTGGCGCGACTGTAGATATTGATGATAACGGTGTAATTCGCATCTTTGGTGAATCTAAGGCATCTACCCGTGCCGCCATCGCTAAGATTGAGGCGATCACCGCTGAGGTTGAACTAGGCACGATCTACACAGGTACGGTTGCTCGTATCGTTGAATTCGGTGCGTTCGTGACCATCCTGCCAGGTACTGATGGTCTAGTGCATATCAGCCAAATCTCTGATGAGCGCGTAGAGAATGTCAGCGACTACCTAAAAGAAGGTCAAACTGTTAAAGTTCAAGTGCAAGACATCGACAATCGTGGTCGCATCAAACTCACCATGAAAGGCATTGAGCAATAATAAGCGAATTGAACTTACAAAACCGTCCTTCATAGGGCGGTTTTTAGAAACTGTTAGCCAAAATTATAATATTAGGATGTGCTAATGACGAATTTTATTAATCAAACCACCATTCTTGCTGACTGTGTTGGACAGACGCCATTGGTGAAGCTGTCTCGGCTTGCCAACGACACAAGCGCAACGCTACTTGCCAAGCTTGAAGGTAATAACCCAGCAGGCTCGGTCAAAGATCGTCCTGCTTTTAGCATGATTGACCAAGCCGAAAAACGTGGCGACATCAAGCCTGGCGATACACTGATCGAGGCGACAAGCGGCAACACCGGCATTGCGCTTGCCATGGTCGCAGCCATGAAAGGCTATAAGATGACGCTTATCATGCCAAAAAATTCCACCCAAGAGCGTAAAGATGCAATGACCGCCTATGGGGCGACATTGATCGAAGTGGAGCAGGGCATGGAGGAGGCGCGTGATTTGGCGCTACAGATGCAGGCTGATGGGCTTGGTATCGTGCTAGATCAGTTCAATAACGACGATAACAAAGAGGCTCATTATCTGACCACAGGTCCTGAGATTTGGGCGCAGACTGACGGCAAGATAACGCATTTTGTCAGTTCGATGGGTACGACAGGCACCATCATGGGCGTATCAAAATACCTAAAAGAACAAAACCCCGACATCCAAGTCATCGGATTACAGCCTGATGAGCATTCAAGCATTGCGGGCATCAGAAGATGGCCGACAGAGTATTTGCCGGGGATTTTTGATGCATCATTGGTCGATACTCTGATGGATGTCAATCAAAAAGACGCTGAGATCTATATGCGTAAACTTGCCAAAGAAGAAGGTGTGTTCTGCGGTGTATCAAGTGGCGGCGCGGCTTGGGCGGCGCATCAGATCGCCAAGAACAACCCTGATGCCATCATCGCATTCATCGTCTGTGACCGTGGTGATCGTTATTTATCAACGGGTCTGTTCGGTGTGATTGATTGAGCCAAACATAGGAGAGTGCATGAATACCGCAAGCCCAATTCTGGTTTTTGATATTGAGACGATTCCTGATGTTGAGACGGGAAGACGTCTGTATCCTGAGCTAAAATACTTGTCAGACGATGATGCTTTGACCGCACTCATCGCCTTGCGTCAAGCCGAGGCGGGCAATGACTTTATGCGTTTGCCTTTGCATAAGATTGCTTGTTTGTCATTCTTGTGGGTGGAAAATGGGGAGTTCTCACTGCACTCACTTGCGCTGGATCGATTGACTGAAGCAGATATTCTAAGAAAGTTCTTTCGCGCGTTTGCCAAAAAGCCCGTGCTGGTCAGTTGGAATGGCTCAGGGTTTGACGTCCCTGTACTGCTATACCGCGCACTGCATCATAAGATCAGCGCACCTGCTTTGTTTAATTCAGCGAACAAGCCAGATTATCTGTATCGCTATGGTGAGATGCATGTTGATTTGATGGATAAAATGTCGCTGTATAATGGCTACAGCAAGCAAAAGCTCGATACCATCGCTGCTCTGTGCGGCTTTGCAGGCAAAGGTGAGATTGATGGTTCTCAAGTTGTGCCGATGGTGCAAAGTGGCGACTGGCAGAAGCTGACCACGTATTGTGAATCGGACGTGCTTAATACTTGGCTTATTTACCTTAGATGGTTGATTTTGACTGGTAAGGCAGACCTTGATGGCTGCGAGATGATGATTGAGCAGACGCATGAGTTCGTCTCAAAAATCAAAAATCCTGATGACACACTGCGCCACGAGCGATTCTTAGATGCTTGGCAATAATAAAAAGACACCCAATGATGATTGGGTGTCTTTTTATTGGATTAAAAAATCTGAGTTTAGATTTAACTACGGTGCGCCATCACAAAAGCTAAAAACTTTAAGGAAATGAAGTGGGATTTAGCGTTTATATATGCCAGCTCCAAGAATAAAAGAGTAATTAAAATGACAACCAAACAAGAAATCCTAGCTTCTGGTAAACAACCCGGGTTTATTTATCCAAAAGTAAAAGTGATTTTGGCTTACGCTTTTGTTGTCCCTATGATTGGATTTTTGCTGTCTTTCTTGGGTTTGTTGATAATTGTCTTATTAAATCAGCAAAGCATGAATAATTATGGGTTTGCCCTCATCGTGGCATTTTTTATCATTGCTTTTGTTGTCGCCATTATTCCTGCTTTGATGATGGGTGTTTGGATTGCTAAAAGTCAAATTTACATTAAACAAAAAAAGGATTATATTGGTCTATTTTTAAAAGGATTTTTGTGCTGCGTGGTATTTTTGATGCTTGCCATTTTATTTTTGATTATCAATGATTTGGCAAATGGATTGCCCGCTCATTATATATCAAGCAGACTTTATGACAATTCTATCAAACAATACCCTGTCATGATACTATTTACCATGATTGGCGGAATCTCATCAATGCTTTGTGGTAAGTTATTTTTACCAAAATTTCCCTACTAATTTTTATCATAAAAGCTAAAAAATTTAGGAAATGATGTGGGGTTTGGGGCTTATTTACGTCAGCCCCATGCAAAATTTAACTTTATGGCATTGTCAGCGATGATTTTAATCGCGATGATGGTTAGTAGCCAAGGCAGGATGCGCTTGAGCCATGGCATGGGCATGCGGTGGCGCAGCTTGGTACCTACCCATGAGCCGATGATGGCGCCGATGATCATCATCACGATTACCTGCCAATAATCCACAAACACAAAGCCCATCGACACATACATGATGAGCTTAATCAAGTGCACGATGGATATCATGGCAGAGGCGGTTGAGACGACGACGTGGTTGTTGTTGTATTTTTTGATGAGTAGTGGCATGTGCATGGGACCCGGCGCACCAACAAAAAGACCGATACCTGTCTGCAAAAACCCAATCATGCCAAAGTTCTCAAAACTCTTTAATAGCTCATTAAATTTATGCGACCATTGGGTAAGCAAAATATAAAAGCCAATCAACAGCGGAATCAGGTCAAGAAGCTTGATGAAGCGCACTAGAATCCCAAATACCACTGCGCCAATCAACGTACCGATCAGATAGGGCTTGATGTATGTCATGTCCACGTGTCTGCGCCCAAACCACGCGCGACTGGCATTGCTGGCAAACTGAGTTGCGCCATGCACCGGAATGATGGCAACGGTTGGTAGGAACATCGGCATGACCCCCGCCAAAATCATGCCACCACCAAGCCCTGTGATACCAGTCATGGTTGAGGTGAGAAAGTTGATAAAAGACAGCAGTAATTCAGACATGATGATTATCTTAAAAATACGAAAGTCATTTTATCATAGCTTGGGTCATCTGATAAGCTTTGTAAGCAGCGTAAAAGAACGCCTTTAAAAACATGATATAATACACAACCCACCCACCGATCAAGCAGGCATTCACTCATCATGGCAAGACAACAACGACAAAGGCGCAGACCCTCATCGTCCAACACCGCATCACCAATCACCTTGACCATCAATGGGCTAACCCATGAAGGGCGAGGCGTGGCAGTCTATGGTGAGATGCACGGCGACAAACAAGGTAAAAAAATCTTTGTGAATTTTGCGCTGCCTGATGAGACAGTGATGGCAAAGATTACGCATTCTAAGAAGTCATTTGATGAGGCGGATGCTGTTAGCATTATGACAAAAAGTCAGGACAGACAAATGTCTTTTTGTCAGCATTATGGAGTCTGTGGCGGATGTAGCCTGCAGCACTTACAGGCAGATGCTCAGATTGCTCATAAGCAGTCGGTACTAGCCAACCATCTGATGCATCACGCCAAAGTCATTCCTGATGTGTGGCTGCTGCCTGTGATTGGTGATCGTGCAGCCTATCGTTCCAAGGCTCGTCTAGGTGTGCGATATTTGCCTCGTGGTAATGAGCTGATCGTGGGATTTCGAGCGCGTTCGAGTAATTTTTTGACAGATGTGGCTGATTGTCCCATTCTGGATGTGCGTATCAATGAGTATTTGCAGGCTTTAAAAGACATCTTAAAACAGCTAACCGCCAAGACGGACATTACGCATCTAGAATTTGCTGTGGGTGATGAGCATTCCCAAGTCGCCATGATTGTCCGCCACATCAAGCCGATGAACCGTGCTGATCAGGCGGCGCTCGTTGAATTTTGTCGATCGGTTGGATGGCGGCTGTACCTACAGCCTAAGGGTGCTGATAGTGTGCACCGTATTGATGCTAAGGATCTGCCGAATACTCAGACCGTTCCGCCTGTCGGTGGTCTGTATTATCATTTGCCTGATTTTGATCTTATCATGGAGTGTTCGCCGCTCGATTTTACGCAGGTGAATCTGTCGGTGAATCGCCAGATGATTAAGTTTGCGTGCGAGCTGCTTGACCTACAAGAAGGCGAGCGCGCGCTTGATCTGTTCTGTGGATTGGGTAATTTTAGCTTGCCGTTGGCGCGTATGGCGGGTCAATCTGGTCAAGTCATTGGCGTGGAAGGTAGCACTCAGATGGCCAAGCGCGCTGAGATGAATGCTGCTGCCAATGGCATTCATCATGCTAAGTTCTACGCTCAAGATTTAACTCAAGATTTCTCAGATGAGCCATGGGTGCAGGATGTGGATGCGCTGCTCATTGATCCACCACGTGCAGGCGCGCTAGAGGTCATGGCATATCTTGGCAAATTTAACGCCAAGCGCATCGTATATGTCTCATGCGATCCTGCCACGCTTGCGCGTGATACAGCGCTGATCACCGCTCAGGGTTATCGCCTGACCCATGCAGGCGTGATGGACATGTTCTGCCATACGTCGCATGTAGAGAGCATTGTAAGATTTGAAAAGTCATGATGGCACAAAACATGCTAAACTACTGATGATGTGAGATTTTGATGATGGATGATCATGAATAGATTTCGTTTTGGCTTAAAAAGCGCGTACGGGCAGCTGATTTTATTGGTGTTTTTGCCGATTGTGGTGCTTGCCCTGGTGGGTGGTTATTTGGTGTTTAGCGAGGTGCGCCGTGCCGTACTTTCTGAGCAGGACGTACTTGCGCAGGCGGCACTGCTTCGCTATGAGACTGCTGCCGAGCCATTATTAAGCCAAATTGGTCAGGATGCAGAGTCTCAGCTGGCACTGTTTGATTCTGAGCTTGCCAATAAAGTGCTGACCTACGGCATCCAAAATCACCAAGATGCAGGCGCGCTTAGCGGTGTGCTAGAGGGTGTCAATTCGATGCGCACTCAACGTGTACAGCGCCTCGCCATCATCAAAAATGACGGATCAGTTTTGCATGCGATAGGGGTTCAGGCAAGCGCGCCTTGGGGTGATTTTGATGTGAATGCGCCGCACGTACTGCGCTTAGATACTGGCTATGGCACGGCATATGGCAATCCTTTGACGGTGAACGGCGAGCGTTATTGGCTCATGGTCGAGATGGACAACGAGCCTTTGACCATTACTTATTATCATGTGGCGCTGGCGTTATCGATCACGGGACTGATCACGATTTTATTGTTATTGCTGATTTTAAATATTTATTCTAAGCGCTGGATCGCGCCCATTTATGAGATGCGATTGTATCTGCAACGCTTGGATGCGGATAATCTATCGACGCCTGTGACGGTGCGTGCCGATGGTGAATTTTCACTGCTGCAGCGGGATTTTTTGAGGGCGATTAGAAGGCTTGAAGGCAGCTTTAATGAGCTAAAAAATCACGCCGAAGAGACCGAGCGCGACCTACAACAAGCCTTTGACGAGATGGAAATGCAAAACATCTCCATCCGTAACGCGCGCGATGCCGCCGTCTCAACCAGCCAAGCCAAATCGGCTTTCTTGGCGAACATCAGTCACGAGCTGCGCACCCCATTAAACAGCATTGATGGCTTTATTAATCTGCTCGCCAGAAAAGAAGGTCTGACCAGCGAACAAAACCTATACGTCCAAACCATTAAAAAATCATCCGCGCACCTGCTTGCCTTGGTGAATGACGTGCTTGATTTTTCAAAGATTGAGGCGGGTAAATTGGTGCTTGATCGCCATGAGTTTGATCTGTATGCGACAATCTATGATGTGGTGGACATGCTGTCACCCGCCGGACTTGAAAAGCATCTGCGTCTGGCGGTACTTTTCTATAACGATGTGCCGACCAATGTGGTGGGCGACAGCCTGCGTGTTAAGCAGATACTGACGAATCTGGTGGGCAATGCGATCAAATTCACCGACACGGGTGGGGTGGTGGTACGCGTTAGCCTATCGGACAGACGTGACGACTATCTACACATCGCGGTGGAGGATACGGGCAAAGGCGTGAGCGAGGCGGATAAGGCTCAGCTATTTAAGAGCTTTAGCCAAGGCGATCTGTCGGTAACGCGTCGCTATGGGGGTACGGGGCTTGGGCTTGTGATCTCTAAGCAGCTGACGGTGATGATGGGTGGCGAGATTGGCTTTTTTGATAATAACAGCGAAAACATCGCTCAGATGGGGGCGACCTTTTGGTTTGAAATGCCGATAGGTCAAGCGCATAATTCGGATGTTGCGATATTACCGCCTGCCATTCGAGCCAATATCTTAGTGTGGATTAACCATGCACCTGCTTTGCAGGTGTTAAAGGCAAGTCTGGCCGGCACAGGCGCACAGATTACCGAGGCTATCGGTTTGGCGGATTTGCTTGAGCAGCTGGATGGCGAGCATGATTTTGATTGGGTAATTGTCGATAACTTCGGTCAGGATGCGGCTCAAGATGATATCGGTGCGATCCTAAGGCAGATTCGCCTGCGCTATCAAGGACGATTGGCGGCATATGGCTATCAGGTGGGTGTGGATGGCTCACTATTAGAGCGTTATCATGCCAGCGCGCTGTATGAGCCGATGGATAAACGACAGCTTTATGATTTATTGTCAAATCATAAAACCGACAAGCCGACCAGACAACAAAGATTCACGGGCGCGCGCGTGTTGGCGGTTGATGATCATCTGCCGAATCTGCTGGTGCTTGAGGCACTCTTGGGTGAGCTTGGCGTTGAGGTTGTGACAGCGGGTAGTGGATTTGATGCCATCGAGATCATGACCAAAACCGTCACAGGCACGAGTGCGCCGATTGACCTGATTTTTATGGATGTGCAGATGCCTAGAATGTCAGGGCTTGAGGCGAGCATTCAGATTCGCAAGATTGAGCAGGCTCATCTAGCGACGCCTGTGCCGATTATCGCGTTGACTGCACACGGACTGTCTGATGAGAAGGATCGATTGGTCGCATCGGGTCTGAATGATTATGTAGGTAAGCCGATCGGGCACATGCAACTCGTTCAGACGTTAGAGCGTTGGCTGCATCATGGTGATGAAGAGATGCCCGCTGCCCAAGTTCTGACCCAAGAAGCCGAGACTATGCAAGCTACCATCAATATTAATGAGTCAATCAAAGACAGCACCGTCATTCCACCCGAATCTCAAGGTGTGCTGGCTGATATTGATTGGCAAGACGCCTTGAATCGCGCGGCGAATAAATCGGACTTGGCAGAAAAACTACTGACAATGATCATCGAGAATGCCGAGAACGAAAAACAAGAACTAGAACGCGCATGGGCGGAGCGAAATCGCAGCGCACTTGCGCAATTGGCGCACCGCATGGTGGGCGCATCGCGCTATACGGGTGTGCCAAGATTGCGCCAGATGGCGGAGATTTTTGAGACGAATTGCCGTGCTGACATTCACGCGGTAAATGCCAGCCATTTTGTCAGCATGCGACCCAGTTACCGCGCGCTCATCGATGCGCTTGATAGCTTGGATGCGATCGACCTTAAGGCTTATCTATCAGGCCAGACGGTGGATGAGACGCGCATGAATTGGAAGATGTAGCTTAGCTGACTTCGGTGTTGACTTTGGATTTATAAGTTAATAGTCATTACTTTAGCCCATAGACGATGACGCCCATCCTGTGACTGATGCAGGGTGGGCGTTTTGTTTTTGGATTAATCAGAGTGAAAATAAATGTCAGAAATTTTGGTAATTTTGCTTATTTTAACCAAAAATCATCGCCGATTATTCGCCAAAACCTGTTATAATGACGCCATTTATTTTTCTATTTTTGTAAAGGTATCGCCATGATCAGCACCATCGCAGGGCATCGTTTTTTGACGGATTTTCAAGCCAAAAAATTGGCAGCTCAGCTAGAACAAAAAGTAGGGCTAAAGATTAGCGCACTTGACAGTCAGCAGGTTTATGTTTTTGATCAAGCCATCAGTGGCGCTGACCATACTAAGGCAGTAAACCTACTTAACCAAGGCGAAGAAGTTGCTCTAAAAGGCGCTCAAGCTAGTCAGGTTCAGGTTGTGGTGGCGCCGCGTTTTGGCACGATTAGCCCGTGGGCATCTAAGGCGACCGATATTTTTAATAACTGCGGCGTTCAGGTAAATCGTCTTGAGCGCGTGGTGGTGTTCACATTGACGGGCGATGATCTGCCTGCCAAACTGCCAGCTGCGGCTGAGGCGATTCTGCATGATCGCATGACTCAAAGCTTGGTGTATGACTTGGATGATGTGGCGGCGCTGTTCATTGATGGTGAGCCTGCGCACCTTGAGCATGTGGATATCATGGGACATGGGCGTGACGCTTTGGTACGTGCCAATACTGAATTTGGCTTTGCTTTATCAAGCGAAGATATTGATTATTTGGTTGAAAATTTCACCAAACTGGGTCGTAACCCGACTGATGTTGAGCTGATGATGTTCGCTCAAGCCAACTCAGAGCATTGCCGTCACAAGATCTTTAATGCTGAATGGACGATTGATGGCGAAGTACAGCCAAAATCATTGTTCAAGATGATTAAAAATACCCACGAACAAAATTCAGAAGGCATCTTGTCTGCTTATAAGGACAATGCGGCGGTGATGGAAGGCTTTGAGGCGGCGCGTTTTTATCCTACTAAGAATGATGCAGGCGAGGCGCAGTACGGCTTTCATGATGAGCAGATTGACATCTTAATGAAAGTAGAGACGCATAATCACCCAACTGCGATCGCACCGTTTGCGGGTGCGGCGACTGGCGCAGGTGGCGAGATTCGTGATGAGGGTGCGACAGGTCGTGGTGGTAAGCCAAAAGCAGGCTTGGCGGGCTTTAGTGTGTCGCATCTGCACCTACCGAACATGCCTGAAAAATGGGAAACTTCTGGCAAAGTATCTGCCAAAGAATATGGCAAGCCTGAGCGTATGGCAAGTGCGCTGGACATCATGATTGATGGTCCTTTGGGTAGTGCTGCTTTTGCCAATGAATTTGGTCGTCCGAATCTAAACGGTTATTTCCGCACTTTCCAACTAGACACATCCGCTGAGCAAGACGGCAGCCAAATGCGTGGCTACCATAAACCGATCATGATCGCAGGCGGTTACGGCAATATCAAGCGTAATTTGGTGCAAAAAAACAGTATCCAAGAAGGTGATCTATTGATCGTACTTGGTGGTCCTGCCATGCAAATCGGCTTGGGCGGCGGCGCAGCCAGTTCTGTGGACAGCGGTGAGTTGGATGAAGGCTTGGATTTTGCGTCTGTGCAGCGTGATAATGCTGAGATGGAACGCCGCTGCCAAGAAGTCATCGATACCTGCTGGGCGATGGCACAAGACGGCAATGATAATAACCCCATCATCTCAATCCATGACGTGGGGGCAGGCGGTTTATCAAACGCCATGCCCGAGCTTGTAGATGATCACGAGCTTGGTGCGCACCTAAACCTACGTAAAGTACCATCACTAGAAAAAGGCATGTCGCCCATGGCGATTTGGTCGAACGAAGCCCAAGAGCGTTATGTGCTTGCCATTTCACCGCAAAGTGAGAAGCTTTTTGATGAGATCTGCGCACGTGAGCGTTGCCCTTATGCGGTGCTTGGTGTGGCGACCAATGTCCGCGAGCTAAAAGTGGACGACACGCTGCTGCCAGAACAACCTGTGGATATGCCAATGCAAGTGCTGCTTGGCGGCACACCAAAAATGAAGCGTAGCTTTAGCCGTGAGCCAAATGAGCTACATCCGCTAGACGTCGCTGGTGTGGATCTGCGCGAGAGCATCAAAGACGTACTTCGTCATCCAACTGTCGCCAGTAAGTCTTTCCTAATCAGCATCGGCGACCGTTCTATCACAGGTATGGTTACCCAAGATCAGTACGTTGGGCGCTACCAAGTGCCTGTGGCGGACTGCGCGGTAACGATGTCAGGACTGATGGCGGATACTGGCGAAGCGATGGCAATGGGTGAGCGTACGCCTGTGGCACTCATCAACCCTAAGGCATCAGCGCGCTTGGCTGTGGGCGAAGCATTGACCAACATCGCTTCAGCTCGCATTGCTAAGGTATCAGACGTAACGTTATCTGCCAACTGGATGGCGGCGTGCGGCGATGAAAAAGAAGACGCGGCACTATTTGATGCGGTGCATGCCATTGGTGAAGAGCTTTGTCCTGCCTTAGGCATCACCATCCCTGTGGGTAAAGACAGCTTGTCCATGAAAGCCAACTGGCAGGATAATGACGCGGACAAGACCGTTAGCTCACCAATGAGTCTGATCATCACTGCCTTTGCGCCTGTGCAGAATGTCGCCAAGACCATCACGCCAGAGCTTGTTAATGCTGATGCTAAGCTGCTTCGCTTGGATCTATCTCGTGGTAAGCTTCGCTTAGGTGGTTCTATCTTTGCTCAGACATTAAGCCAGCTTGGCAATGACTGCCCTGATGTGGATGATGCTACCGATCTTGCCAATCTTTTTGGCTTTATCCAAGCTGCGAACGAAGCAGGGCTGATCCGTGCGTATCATGATATTGGTGATGGTGGTCTGGTGGCAACTGCAGCAGAGATGCAGTTTGCCAGCCGCTTAAAAGTGAATCTGAATCTGACTGATGACAATCTGTTGGGTCAGCTGTTCGCTGAAGAGTTGGGTGCGGTGATTCAGGTGTTGCCAGCGGATGTAGATGCGCTACAAGCCCTTGCCAAAGAGCATGGCGTAGATGGTCTATTGACTGCTGTGGGTGAGACCTTTATCACGCCAGCAGGTGGCGCAGGTCAGGATGTATTAACCATCGCGACTGACAGACAAAATCTAAGCTTCACCCGTGCCGAACTTCAAAAAGAATGGACGAAAGTCAGCCATGCCATCGCCTCAATGCGTGACAATCCTGAGTGCGCTGATCAAGAGTTTGCCTTGATTGATGACGTGAATCATCATGGCTTGATCGCTCATGCCAACTATGAGTTAGACCTTGCAGTCGAAGCGCCTTATGTGAATAGCCGCACCACGCAACCAAAAGTTGCCATCTTGCGTGAGCAGGGCGTGAATGGTCATCTTGAGATGGGTGCAGGTTTTGTGCGCGCAGGCTTTGACGCTGTTGATGTGCACATGAGCGACTTGATGAGTGGTCGCATTAACCTACGAGACTTTGAAGGTTTGGTGGCGTGCGGTGGCTTTAGTTATGGTGATGTCTTGGGTGCAGGCTCAGGGTGGGCAAATTCAGTCTTGTTCCATGACGAGCTTCGTATGCAGTTCGCCAGATTCTTCCATCGTCCTGAGACCTTTGCCCTAGGTGTGTGTAATGGCTGTCAGATGATGAGTCAATTAAAAGAGCTGATGGTGGGTGCGGAACATTTCCCACGTTTCACCTTTAATAAGTCGGCACGTTTTGAGGCGCGCAGCGTTAACGTGCGTGTGGAGCGCACCAAGTCTGTACTGCTAAAAGGCATGCAAGACAGCATTCTACCGATCGCTGTGGCGCACGGCGAAGGCTATGCGCAGATGAGCGAGCAGTCATTAAATGAACTGACACGCCACGGCCAGATCGCTCTACGCTATGTGGACAGCCAAGGTAATCCGACCGAGCATTATCCGCTCAACCCGAACGGCTCGCCAGAGGGTATCACGGGTGTATGTAGCACCGATGGTCGTGTGACCTTGATGATGCCACACCCAGAGCGTACCTTGCGCGCGGTGAATCACTCTTGGAAGCCTGATGAGTGGACCAATGACGGTGCGTGGATGCGTCTGTTCCGTAACGCTCGAGCATTCTTGCGTTAATCAGATAGTGATATTTAATAAAAACGAGCGTCAGTAGGCGCGCGTTTTTATTGGTGGCATGAATACCAGATGTTAAGTAGGGTTGTGTTATTTAAATAATTTTTTATTTTACAAATCATTGATAATCTTGATAGAATACCGACGTATTATTGCGATTTGGTCTAGACAACTTAATCGCAAAGAAGTTTATTAACGCCCTAACGAGGATGCGGGCAACCATATTCTTTTTTTATTTTGGAGTACGTATGGAAATTACGTTAAATGGATACTACACGCTGATTTTGGCGACGTTGGTGCTATTGCTTGGACGCTTTTTGGTTAAGCGTGTAAAATTTTTGGCGGATTTTAACATCCCTGAGCCTGTGGCAGGCGGTTTGGTGGCGGCTGCTATTGTTTATAGCTTGAATGCTTTTTTTGGCTATTCTTTTATTTTTCAAAAAGAATTACAAACCGCATGTATGTTGATGTTCTTCGCATCTATCGGTCTGTCTGCTGATTTTAGCCGTTTAAGAGCGGGTGGTACGCCTTTGCTGGTTCTGTCAGTGGTCGTATCGGTGTTTATCATCATTCAAAACGCCGTGGGTGTGGGTTCAGCCATGGCGCTGGGTATTGATCCGATGCTCGGCTTAGTGGCAGGTTCGATCTCATTGACTGGTGGTCATGGTACGGCGGGTGCTTGGGGTGCTGACCTTGAGCAGACCTATGGCGTGGCAGCAGCGACAACTTTGGGTATTGCGTGCGCGACCTATGGTCTGGTGGCAGGCGGCATCATCGGTGGTCCTGTGGCAAGACAGCTAATCTCAAAACTAGGCCTAAAACCTAAAGAGTTGGAGCAAGCGAGTAGCTTATCTGAGGTTAAATCGCTAGATGGCGAACCTAATAAGGCTCTAAAAGACTATGCCGATGAAGAGATTTTTGAAAAATCAGACAGCACTCGCTTGATTACCGCCACATCAGCCATCGAAACTTTGGCGCTGTTCGCGGCGTGTCTTGCTTTTGCTGACATCATGACTGGCGTTGCCAAAGGTACTTGGTATGAGCTGCCTACCTTCGTGTGGGCGCTGTTTGGCGGCGTGGTGATTCGTAATGTGCTGACCAATTTGTTTAATTTTGACATGTTCGACCGCGCAATTGATGTGTTCGGCAATGCTGCTTTGTCATTGTTTCTAGCCATGGCATTGCTGTCATTGAAGCTTTGGGAATTGGCAGGTCTTGGTGGTCCTATCCTGATTATCTTGTTGATTCAGACGATCGTGATGATCTTGTACGCGTACTTTGTAACCTTTAACATCATGGGTCGCGATTATGATTCTGCTGTCTTGGCAGCGGGCCACTGCGGTTTTGGTATGGGTGCAACGCCAACCGCGATTGCAAACATGCAAGCGATTACAGATCGTTACTTGCCATCGCATAAGGCGTTTTTGATCGTGCCGATGGTTGGTGCGTTCTTCGTAGATATTGTTAACGCCATTGTGCTACAAGCATTTATTAAGTTGCCATTTATGTAAAACAACAAAAACCTCATCAAGTGATGAGGTTTTTTATTTTAAAATTATTTTTCTATTTGTGTAAAAATTGATTATGCTACAAACATTATTTTATATCAATTGTAAGATTTTGGGAAAATTATGGACATGATAAAAAAACTGCCCATCGTTGCAGGATTTTGTATGATGGGCGCTGCCGCCAACGCTCAAGACGAGCCAAGTCAAGCAGCTGATCAGGCTGATATAGCCACAGCTCAAGTGGTGGATGAGAGCTTGGAAAGTGAGGGTGCACCACCTGTTGAGCGCAATGCAGCCCAGGCAACTTGGCTTGATGAGAAGCGCTATGATGCTAAGGACTATCTGAATAAGACCGCGCATAAGATGGATAAGTGGTTCGGTACAACCGACCCTGACGAGCCTGCGCGCGCATCGCTTCGTGTGATGGTAGATACGCACTGGAATGAATATGATGGTACAACGGTCAAGCCCCGTGTGCGCGGTAAATTAAAGCTGCCGGCGCTTGAAAATCGTCTAAGCTTGGTATTTGGTGACGAGGATTTGGACGTTGAGCGTGATGGCGGTATTCATAATGACTCGCGTGTCGTTAGACATGCCGATCGCCGATTTGACAGACGCGAGGCAAGTGAGCAGAACTCATCCTTTGGTCTGCGCTGGTCAAAATTCCAAGAAAAACTAGGCGTTGAGACGGATGTTGATCTGGGTGTGCGTTCTGATGATGTGTTCATCAAGATGCGCGCCGAAAAAGAGTGGGAGCTGCCAAAAAATGTCGACATGCGATTTGAGCAGGTATATCGTTATGGCTCAAAAAGCGAACACTATACGCTATCTATCCTAGAATTTAGTCAGCCGCAATCTGCCTCGCGCACGCTCATCAATCGAACCCAACTAAGCTACACCAGTCAAGACACCGAAGATCTAAATTGGGGTAATAGTTTTTATCAGCAGCACTATTGGAGGGGTAAACACGGACGTCGTGAGTTTAGCTATGGCATCTATACAGGTGGCGACATCGAAGACAAAAAAGCCAATCTAAACATCTACGGCCCTTATGTCAGCTATCGTCAGCCTGTATGGCGCGAATGGCTATTCTTGCAGGGTGATGTCAGTTATTACAACAACAAAGCCGAGGATCATGATCATCATGTTGCTGCCTTTGGGCGTGTGGAAATGGTCTTTTAATTGTAAAAACACCAAAAAACGGATCAAGTGCGATCCGTTTTTTATGGGTTGTATTAAGCGTACAAAGCTCTTTATTGGCACTCAATAGGATTATAAATATCAAATCCATATAGCCATATCAAGCTTTTTATTGTCACAGCCCTAACATCTTCATGATGATGCTATAATGATCCTCAAACATCTGCTTGCCATCAAGCTCATGCAACGGCAACCAAAATGCACGACTGGCGTCATCACCTCCTTTGACATTGGGCAGGGCATCGCCTGTAAGCTCAGCATAAAACACGTTCGTGATGGTGCGACCGCGCGGTGAGCGATCTGGTGCGTCGAAGATCTCTTGGGATTTGATCTGGTCTTGATGGACGATCAGGCCGGTCTCTTCTTGTAATTCGCGCAGAGCACAAGTTAGCCATTTTTCATCTTTATCCAAGAATCCGCCCGGCAATGCCCACAATCCATGACCGTATTCGCCGCCACGTTCGATCAGTAATACGTGACCTGCCTGTACCACAAGCGCATCAGCAGTGCAGAATATTGGTGGATAAGGCGCGTCTTTCCATTCGGCCTTAAAGGCTTGGATGTGTTGATATTCTTGCTTTAGTCTCATATAGTCAGGCGTGCTGATGAATGATTGTAGGAAATTTTGCGAAGCATTAGGCATCCGCTCATCGATGATGCCTTGTTCAAAATACGCCTTACGCAGCGGGGTGGCAGACAGATTCTCAAAACTTGGCAGATCGATCGCTGACCAATTGGGGAACAATGATAAATAATAAGAGCTGTCGTCCTTGGTGTGTCCGATGATGCCAATGCGATCTTGTCCTTGGGTCTGATGGTGTAGGGCGCTTTGGATGTTGTAGAGCCACTGATGGTCGTTGTAGAGCGTGTCATCGATGGGTAGGCAATGAATGCGAGCTGCCCCATCGATGACTTCGGTGTCACCAAATGCACCTACAATCATCTGCTTGCGCTCATCGAAGCTAAATGGATTCTTGATGGTGCGCGGGCTGTTGGCCGAGCCGATGAGCATGATGATATTCTTGGCACGTTGTAGTGCTTCGGTGACGACGAATTTATGCCCGTCATGAAATGGCTGAAAACGCCCAATAAATACCAAATAATCAAATTCGTACGTCATAATTATCCTTAAAAAATTAAAAAAGTTTTGTTAATCGGCTTGATAAAATGGTGCTATGTTACCATATAAAGAGCAAATAAACCGACTAATTTAGTCAAGATTTATGACTTTCTAATATTTTATAATAACTTAATCAAAAAGAGCCAGCCATGAGTGACACAGACAGCGCCCGATTGACCAGCAACATCATCATCACACCCAACGCCCAAGCCTATCTTGCTGACTTATTAGCCAAGCAAGAGGTTGAAGGTATTGGCGTGCGTATCTTTGTGGAATACCCAGGTACGCCGCGCGCCGAATGTTGCATGAGCTACTGCCAGCCTGATGAGATCGATGAGGCAGATTTGCAGATTCCTTTTGAAGCGTTTACCGCACACATCGATGCGCCGAGCATTCCTTATCTGCATGATGCGGTGATTGATTATAATAAAGATCGCTTCGGTGGTCAGCTGACTTTCCGCGCGCCTAATTCAAAGGTGCCTCAAGTGGGTGCAGATGCCAGCGTTGAAGAGCGCATCAATTATGTCCTGCAATCTGAGATCAACCCGAATCTTGCCAGCCATGGCGGCATGGTTGAGCTTGTAGATCTGATCGAAGATGAAGCAGGACTGACCGCGGTACTAAAATTTGGCGGCGGCTGCCAAGGTTGTAGTGCGGTCGATGTGACGCTGCGTCAAGGTGTTGAAGTGCAGTTAAAGCAACAAATTCCAGAGATCATGCACGTGATTGATGAGACCGACCATTCTCAAACTCAAAACGCATATTATAAATAATCACGTGTGATAGACGAACACAAAAAAGACCTGATATTATTCAGGTCTTTTTTGTGTTCGTCTATTAACCCAGTATATCTGCCTTAATGGCTTGATAAACTGATACACTTAAGCGCGGACCGAACTGAGTTACGATACGACCTGCCACAGCCGCTGCCAGTGCGCCGCATTCAGACAGGGCGTGACCTTGAGTGTGCGCGTATAGGAATGCACCAGCGTAGTTATCGCCTGCGCCATTCGTGTCCAGCACATTATCGATGACGGCTGATGGTGCGCTGATGATGTCGTCGCCTTGCTTGATGAGCGCAGGCTTGTCGCTGTTGGTGACCACAACCAAGGTCGCAAATTCACCAAGTGCGCGCACTGCCGATTCATGGTCATCAGCGCCAGTATAGAGCATGGCTTCTTCGAGGTTGCAGAATATCGCATCCACGCCGCCTGATAGCATGGCATCTAGACCTTCTTTGGCGAATTTTACCACCGCAGGGTCAGCAAAGCTCACCGCGACTTTAACACCTTCTTCTTTTGCCTTAGTGTGCAGGGTGCTGATGCCTTGGGTGATGGTCGGTGACATGGCAAGATAACCTTCTAGGTATAGCCATTTTGCACCTGCCAGAGTATGAAAATTGATGTTGTTGCCATTAATTAGGCTGCTCGTGCCCAAATGGGTTTGCATGGTACGTTCGCCATCTGGGGTGACCAGAACGGCGCATGAGCCTGTCGTTCCATCTGGATCAATGGCGACATCTGCGTCGGTCGTGACGCCTGACTCTTCTAGGTCTGATAAATAAAAATCG
This sequence comes from Moraxella ovis, assembly GCF_900453105.1. NCBI lineage: Bacteria > Pseudomonadati > Pseudomonadota > Gammaproteobacteria > Moraxellales > Moraxellaceae > Moraxella > Moraxella ovis. Next base: position 2,031,920 of record NZ_UGPW01000001.1, on the reverse strand, counting down.
CCCATGTCATCGCCGCCCACGCGGCAGTTGTAGAACGCACGACCACCCAATGACGCGAAAGCCACCATACTGTTGGCTGCCGAACCACCGCCAGCTTGCTTGGCAGGGTTTACGCCTTGGTCTTTTAGGGTGTCAAATAACGCGCGCTGACCTTCTTCTTCGGCCAGCGTCATGTTACCACGAGTCAGACCTGTGGCGGTCAATGCGTCGTCGCTCACCTTAAATTCGGTGTCCACTAGGGCGTTGCCAATGGCGATGATATCAAACATAAAAATCCTATCAATTAAAATATAAAGCAGTAAACATAAAAACACAGCCAAGATAACCTTGGCTGCATTCTAAAATAAATCATTCGACGGCTAATTGTACCACAAGTAAGTCAGCATCCACATCAGGTAGGATGCTGTCTGCGGTCGCACCTGCTAGCCATGCTGATAGGCCTGTGCGCTTATGCCGGCCGATGACTACGAGGTCGATGGCATTGTTTTGGCAGTAATCAACGATGCCTTTACGTCCTGAGATGGCGGTTTTGATTTTGACATTGTGCGCTTGTAAGCTGTTACGCGCCAAGACTTCCGCCAGTCGAGTACGCGCTTCTTGGCAGCGTTCATTGTCAATCTGCTCATGCAGGGCAGAAGCTGGAATCAGCTCATAACCAAAACCCAACATGGTCTCTTCAACAATGTGCAGTACCGACAGCTGAGCAGCAGGTGACGCATCCAAAATCCATTTTGCTTTCGCTGCGACCAAATCCGTGTCATCTCGTAGATCAGTAACCAATAAAACGTGTTGATACATCGCATTCTCCTTGTGATGGGCGACATGCCCTTTTGATTTAGTATAACAAAATTCCCACCCATCGTCAGCTAGATTTTTGACAAATTTTGGCAGTACTGGCGCGGTGTTTGGGTGTGATTTTGAGTGCGTTCAATGAGTATTTTGAAATGGATTAAATTGCCTTTGGGTGATCGTTATGCTGATCGCTACTTACTTAATTCGGTTTTGTTGTTTTAAATTTGGCAGGCTTATTATTAACATAATGGCACTGTAGTTTTTGTTGATAATCAACCCATTTTATTGGAAAGTGCCATGACAAATTTAACCATCACTCCAATCAAACCAACCATCGGCGCCGTCATTGACGGTGTGGATCTAAATAATCTAACAGAAGAGATATTGGCCGAGATTAAGCAAGCGCTGCTTGATCATCAAGTGATTTTCTTTCGTGATCAGGATTTGCAGACTGAGGCTCAAGTAAAGCTCGCCAGATCATTTGGTAGTCTGCATATCCATCCTGTCTTCCCAACTGTGCCGAACATCTCTGAGGTCATCGTGCTAGACAGCCATGCAACCGACCTGCGTGATAACGAGCTTTGGCATACCGATGTAACCTTTAGTAAGACGCCACCCTTGGGCTGTGTACTTCGTGCGGTCAAAATCCCATCGTCAGGGGGTGATACTCTATGGGCAAGCGGTACGGCAGCTTTCGAGGCGCTTGATGATGACATCAAGCAAAAAATCCAAGGCTTGACCGCCATTCATGACATTCGTCTGTCATTCCCAGAAGAGCGCTTCGGCGGGGTGAGCGATGAAGAAAAGGCGCACCTAGAAGAAATCTACCGTAAAAACCCACCTGTGCCGCATCCTGTGGTGCGCACGCACCCTGATACGGGTAAGCCGATTTTGTTCGTTAGTGAAGGATTTACCTCACATATTGAGGGATTGTCTGAGGATGAAAGTAGGGCGCTGCTTGATTTTTTGACAGAGCATACTGTCAAAGAAGAGTTTCGTCTGCGTTGGCAGTGGCGTGAGGGCGATGTGGCAATTTGGGACAATCGTTGCACGCAGCATAAGGCGATGTTCGATTATGGCGATGCACACCGCATCATGCATCGAGCGACGGTAAATGGCGATGAGCCTTATTATAAAAGTTATACAAGCAGTGCTGCGTGATGAACTTTGAGGGTCGGTCAGTAGCTCTCTGCCGACCATCATGATCAAAACCATCTATTAAGGACGAACAATGAGTGAATCTAGTCAGTCAAAACAAGGATTTAAAGTCAGCTGGGTCTATGCCATGGCAGTGGGCTCGGCAGTGGGTTGGGGTGCATTTGTGCTGCCCTATGAATGGCTGTCTTCATCGGGGCTGCTGGCGGTGGTGACAGGTTTTATTATCGGTACGTTATTGATCGGCGTCATCGCGGTGAATTATGGCTATGCCACCAAGTCTTTGCCGGTGACGGGCGGTGGGATTGCCTTTGCGCTGGCGACGTTTGGGCGGACGCATGGATTCATCGCTGGGTGGGCGCTGATGTTGGGTTATGCAGGCATCATCTCGCTGAATGCCTCAGCAGTCACGCTAGTGCTTCGCCTAATCATCCCTGAGGTCATGATGCAGGGTGCTTTGTATGAGATATCAGGCTGGACGATTTATGCGCCTGAAGTGGCGGTATCGTCGTTGTTTTTGATTGGTTTTGCTTATTTGAATGCTAAGAATACCGCCATTTCAGGTCGCGTGCAGTTTTTGGCGGTGGTGCTCATGCTAATTGCGGTGGTGACGGTGTTGGTCGGTACAGGCTTTCATTTTGCCTCACAAGATTCATCATTGCCATTATCTCCGCCGGCACAGGTTGGATTCTGGTCGGCGGTGAGTGCGATCGTTGCGTTTGCGCCTTGGGCGTACGTAGGGTTTGATGGAATTCCACAGTTGGCAGGCGAGTTTCGATTCTCCGCCAGTAAGATCATGAAGTTACTCATCGCAAGCATCATCAGCGCAAGCTTTTTGTACATTATGGTCATTACGGCAGCGGCATTCGCTTTTGGGGATAACATGGCGGCATTTGGCAGCAGCTCATGGGAGACGGGTGTGGCGATCTCATTGGTGATGGGCAAGTCTGGACTTGCGCTCATGGTGGTGGCGGTGAGCATGGGCGTATTGACGGGCTTGAACGGCTTTTATGTGGCGGCGAGCCGTGTCGTACTGACGCTAAGCCGTAGCCAGATGTTACCACCGGTATTTGGCAGGCTAAATCCTAGGCATGGTACGCCATCGACAGCATTCTATGCCATCATGGTATTGTGCTTAATCAGTCCTTGGTTTGGGCGCGCGGCACTGTTGTGGATTGTGGACATGACGAGCGTGGGCATTGCGATTACGTTTTTTTATACCTGTGCTTGCGCTTATAAATTGGGCCGTGATGGGTCGGTGTTCGGCATTCATGCCCAATCACCAAGCCAAATCCAGCAGGTATTTGGATTGTTGGGTATGCTAATTTCGGTGGGTTTTTTGTTGCTTTTATTGCTGCCTGATTCGGTGGGCGCACTTAGCACGCCATCGCGTTACGCCCTTGCGGTTTGGGTGGTTTTGGGGGTGGCTTTTTATGCCATGCGCCGCGATCATTTGCAGCATAAAAGTGATACAGAACTTAGACAAATCCTATTTGCCAAAGTCAGTTGATTTTGCTAAATTTTAGATATGATTAAAAAACAGGCAAGCTCATTTGGCAAATTATGATGAATGGGTCATCCAAAAGTCTTTTGATTGATATTTTTAATACAAAACATCGATTTATCAAACCAACTGATTTGCCAATTTTAAGTTATAATACAAACATGATCTAATAGGAGAACCTTATGAAACGTATTTTATCTGCGCTAGCACTATCTACTGCAGCAGCACTACTCGCTGCGCCTGCCATGGCAGACGATGAGGTACGCATCTATGAGCAAAATAAAGACCAATACATCAGCCAAGCTAAAGCAGGCGAGATCGCCAAAGCGCATGTCAAAGGCGTGAGCGTGAAGAAAGTCGAATTTGATCACGACAATCGTCTTGGTGCGCATTTTGACGTAGAAGTATTGGCTGATCGCGGCGTTGAATATGACGTGTCTGTCGATGCCAGAACTGGTAAAGTTCTAAAAAGCGAAGTTGAAGATTAATACTTATCATAAACCTTCGATAAATATAAAAAAATTGCAAGTAAACCACTTCCGATTTTTTATTTGGGACTGTACTAGATCAGCCTAAATCCCACACCATTTTCTCAGTATTTTAAGCCGATTAGGGTGTGCCATAGTTAAAACGAAACTCGCATTCTTTGATAAAAAGATGAAAGTTTTTCTTGTCAATGCCATTGTATTTTCTAAGTACTCATTTGGCTTGACTCCAGAGGTTTTTAATGACATTGATGTGATTATGATCTTTTGCAAATTCTTTAGAATGATTAATTCTAAATCGCTTAAAATCACTCATATCAAGCGCATTGTAGCTTTTATAGCTATCAGTATAGACAATGCTATTTTGCTTAGTTTGCAATGGGTTACTTCATAAAACTAGTATAACATTGGTGTTATTCTAGTACAGCCCCATTTTTATTATAAACCATTGAATTTAAACAACAAAAAAGCCTAAATCATACGATTTAGGCTTTTTAAAAATTGGAGCGGGAAACGAGATTCGAACTCGCGACCCCAACCTTGGCAATCTCGGGCGACTATTTTTCGCTAGATACCCTTATTTTACCTTAAATAATCTCTTTATATATCAATATCTTATGATTATTATCAGTGTGGATGCTGATTGCACGCTTTGATGGTTTTTTATATCTTGGTACGAAAAACAATAGGGTAAATTTACCCCATAATTTTTCGTATTTTATCATAATTTTTAAATTTTTTGCCCTTGTGCGTGCTGATGAAAGTTGCAGGTATTGATGGATTTGAATTATTTTAATTTTATATTTTCTATTTAATAATATTAAGCTTTTTTCAAATCTTATAATTTGTCAGTTGGGTTTGGGATTTGGTATGCCAATTTTGCGGTGATTGATGGTGTTATTTATCGCATATTTTGCGGAGAATATGTGGTATATAACCGCAGATGAAGTGAAATTTAGAATGGTGATGGTTGATGCGTTTATTCATGAATATACTTGCATACCTGTGGTTTGTTACGCTACATTCATTTGATGATGGTAACGATCGTCTGACTCGTGCACTCACTGAGGATGCTCGCCAAAAGCGATGGTAGTCCGCAGCGATTTTATAGTATGTCCGCACAAATTTTTGCCAATCGTCGTGAGTGTTATCACATACTTGAACAGACTCAAAAGGGCTTAGCATTAGCCACCGAATGGCTAATTTGGTTTTTAACCAATCTAGAAGCGGCTTTGACACAAGCACTTGCCCAGTCACAAAAGGTTGTCGCTAAGTCACAGTCTTAACATACGTATCGCCATACATCACTCAATCCACGGCAGGTGGTGATGATCAATAAGCTTTGGGATGGTTTTTATGGCAAGCTTACCACCAAAAAATGGGCGGGGATCACAAAAGTATCTACAGATACCGCTCTAAGAGACCCCAATGATTTGGTTGAAAAAGGAATTTTGGTGAAGTCACTAGCTTCTGGACATAGTCAAAGTTATGAGCTGAACTGTCTTGTGGGATGACTACAAAAAAGTTGTTAATACATGAATTTGATAAAATAATATCAAAATTAAAACAAGTTGAGGTGGTTATGCTTCATCTGTATGACGATATTGATGCACGCTTAGCTTTGGCAGCTTATCTAAAACAAAAACGCAAAGATGCTAAGCTGTCACGCCGAGTGCTGGCTGAAAAATCCTTGATTCCTGAGCCAACCATTCGTCGGTTTGAGAATACAGGTCATATTTCTTTAAAGAACTTTTTGTTATTGTGGATGATTTTGGATGACATTGCTCGGTTTATGGAATTAACCAAACCCGAAGCAATCAAACCCAAAACCATCGCCGAGGTGCTTGCTTATGATCAGTAGCTATCAGTTCAGCTACTCACAAATACACCGGCTGATCAAGTTTTGACCGCCAAACAAGTGTCTAATGAGCTTAGCATCTCAGACAGTACCGCTCGTAAGCTACTCAATGAACTTGAGAATATGGGATTGGCAACCACTGTGCGTAATGGTCGCGGCAAGGGGTATTTGTTGGTGAAGTAGGATTGATGTGATAAGCTCGACACCCAGACGTGCGGTTTAGCATCTTAAATAACTACACAAGCTCTGTTAAAAAGAAGCGGCAGTTTTTAACAGAGCCCTCTTAGGGGTTGTTTGAAAATAGTTGTACCGGTACAAAGATCAGATTGGTGGTTTAAGGCTATTTGTTGATTAATTCCGATTCGCCGGTAGATTGTTTCAATAGTTTTTAATAATAATTGAATGAATTCACCATCATCCCCATTTCGATAAGATAAAAATATAGGGCTGACTGCACCGGCGTCTAGTATGGGTAGATATTTAAGGTTTGTCATTGAGATGGCTCTACTGTTTTGTGGAACGATGGACATACCTTCGCCCGATGCGACCATCCCAAGTGCCATTTGAATATTGGAAATATGCCGAATACCTTTTGGGCTAAGACCATGCTCAGCAAAGATATTTTCAATGTAGTTTGCGAAGGTTTGATCGCCAACATTTGGATAACACCAAAGCACCTCATCAGTGATATCACTCAAATACACCCCGTCAAAATTGATAAAACGTGCTTCGTGCTCATTGACTGCCAGTACCAATGATTCATCTCTGAGTAAAACCCTTGCGATGGCAGGATCGCTAAATTTTAGCCGACCAAAACCCACATCAATTTTGCCTGATTTGAGTGCCTCAAGTTGTTCGAAAGTGCCCATTTCAACGAGTTCGATATTGACGCTGGGCAATAGTTTTCTAAATTCAAAAATAACCTGTGGCAATAACCCTAAAAGCAGGGAGCCGACAAAGCCTACCTTTAAGGTTTTATCGGCCTGTCCCACTCTTCTTGTCATGGAAACCATCTGTTCCATATTGCCCAAAATTCTTTTGGCATATTGATAAAAAAATTGCCCCGCCTCGGTTGTATTAATAGGTCGGCTACCGCGCTCTAGAAGAGGTAAACCTAGCTCATCTTCTAGATTTTGGATTTGTCGACTTAGTGGCGGTTGAGCGATGAATAGTCGTTCGGAGGCCTTAGTGAAACTTTGCTCCTCTACCACAGCAACAAAGTATTTGAGATGTCGAATATCCATATCTTTATTCCCTAATTTTGTATTTGTATGTATAAGATATCAAAAATTATTATATTTTTAAAGTATTTTTTTATAGGTAATCTATCTAATGAGTATTTAAAAAAATAAAAATACTAATAATTTCAGTTAATTATGTAATATATTTATTTTTAATTGTTTAGATAAGTATGGTTTTATACCAAAATAGTCTAAATCCATATCTATTTGATTTTGCAATTTCTTTAAGAATCAAATAAATTTGCACCTACAACTAGTCAAAATTTGAAAAAAATTTAGCCAGTTGAGTTGTAAAAAGATTTTTGTGAAAATTTTGCCATATTTTTTAACTAAGGAGTGGTTATGAGCGAACAGGTTTTTCAAACAGCAGCCAACAAACCTGAGCAGGTGAGTATTGATGATTTTATTGACCATGCTAAATTTACAACATTTCATTGGACGGTCTTGTTGTGGTGTTTGCTTATTATTATTTTTGATGGATATGATTTGGCCATTTATGGGGTGGCTCTACCCTTATTAATGGAGCAATGGAGTTTGACATCAGTGGAAGCTGGATGGCTTGCCAGTTCTGCATTGTTTGGTATGATGTTTGGGGCGATTGGTTTTGGGACATTATCCGATAAGCTGGGGCGAAAAAAGACGATTATGCTTTGCATTTTGCTTTTTGCGGGGTTTACCTTTTTGGGTGCATTTGCTAAGAATCCCATACAGTTTGCTGTATTGCGTTTTATTGCTGGGCTAGGGATTGGTGGGGTTATGCCTAATGTGGTGGCACTGACAACCGAGTTTGCTCCAAAGCGTATGAAAAGTACACTAGTTGCGGTGATGTTTAGTGGTTATGCCATTGGAGGTATGGCATCAGCTTTGCTAGGTAAAGCTCTTGTGCCTGTGCATGGTTGGCAGATTGTGTTTATGCTGGCCGGTATTCCTGTACTTTTATTGCCAATCATTTGGGCGATGTTGCCAGAATCGTTGTTTTATCTAAAACGCAAGGGCCTTGATGACGAGGCTAAAAAAATCATTACTAAAATAGACCCTGCGTATTCCAATAAAGATTATGAGATTGAACCAATTGTGGTAACATCAGAGGATTCCGCTCCTTTGAAAGCTTTGTTTCAGCAGCGTAGAACGGTCAGCACCATCATGTTCTGGGTTGCTTTCTTTATGTGCCTGTTAATGGTTTATGCGCTTGCGAGCTGGTTACCTAAGCTGATGATTGGTGCAGGGTATTCATTGGGAGCAAGTATGCTGTTTCTGTTTGCTTTAAATATCGGCGGCATGATTGGTGCGATTGGCGGTGGCGTGCTTGCTGATCGTTTTCATATAAAACCTGTTTTAGTATCGATGTTTACGCTAGGTGCAGTCTCGCTTGTTTTGTTGGGGTTTAATAGTCCAGCTCCTGTGTTATATACACTTATTGCTATTGCAGGTGCAGCGACCATCGGTTCTCAAATCTTACTTTATACTTTTGTTTCGCAATACTATCCGTCTGCGGTGCGTTCCACAGGCATGGGTTTTGCCTCTGGTGTAGGAAGGGTTGGAGCAATCGTTGGTCCTGTACTTACAGGCGCTTTGCTTAGCTTGCAACTCGCTCATCAAATGAACTTTATGGCAATAGCAATTCCTGGTCTGATTGCAGCAGTAGCGATATTCTTGGTGGATATCAAAAATTCTAGTACCAAGTAAGGCTCGGATAATAAAAAAGCGCTTGATAATGAACCGACCGCCAATTCTTAGACAATTAAGATTAAAGATTGGGTTTGAATTTAGCGTTTTGACCAAGGGCTAAGTGTCTGTACCGCATAGGGCTTAGTCCTTTTAATTTTCTCTTTAATTCTATTATGATTGCATGATCAATATATTCATCAATTATTTTTTTAGTTTATCAATGGATGTAAATCTTCTTTAGTATTTACCATGAAAGAAGATTTTTTCTTTTAGTATGCCAAAAAAGGTTTCTGTCGCTGCATTATCCAAGCAATTGCCTTTTCTTGAAATGCTTTGAATGATTTTATTATCTTTTAAGGTTTGTTGATAGTTTTGCATTTGATAGTGCTAGCCTTGATCAGAATGCATGAACATTTGATGATGATTGCTGCCATTACCACCTGCTTGTCGTCTCTTTGGTGCTTGATCAAGTATCTTACTAACCAAGTCATAATTTGGACTGATATACATCTGATAGCTGATAATATCTTCCTTAAATAAATGGTTGATGGGTGATAAGTAAAGCTTTTTGGTATTGCCTTGTTTATCCACCAATTTAAATTTAGTCACATCTGTTGCCGATTTTTAATTGGGTGTACTTGCTTTAAAATCACGAATGACTGCATTGCCAGCAGATTTACCTAACTTAGCCTGATAATTACTAAATCTACGTTTACTCCGAATCAATGTTTTAAGTCCCAAATGCTTCATGAGCTGATGTATTTTTTATGGTTGATAGCGAAGCACATCTGTTTTAGGGCAAAGGTAATTCTGCGATAACTATATCTACTTTGATAAGAATGATATGTATTTTTGATTTTGTCTTTGATTTGTTGTTGATTATCTACTTGCTTTAATTGCTTGAGACAATAATTAAAAGTTGCTGGTGCCATAACAAGATAAGCCATTAATTGCTCATCAATCACTGTGATTTTGTTTGAGATGATTTGCTTTTTGTTTGCTGACGCTCCAAGGCTTCTAACTCTTGCATAACATTAAGCTCCATGCGTAAGTGTTGTAGTTCAGCAATAAGTTTAGCTTGAGTTTGTACCGGTACAGTTTTTGTTCATCAGGTTTGCATGATTAGTTTACCTTGTTGGATTTATGCACAGATTTCCTACCTATGAGCTTGGGGTCCAGTCCCATGATTTTGATAAGCTTTTAACCAGTTTGAGAGCATAGCATAATGTGGTAGGTATAGCTCTAGGGCAAGCCGAGTTAAGGATTTGCCAAGAATGACTCGTTATACAGTACTTGGGTAATAGACTGTTTTTGTATGTCGTCTTTTAATACAATCTATGCTCTATACTTGGTAACGTTTCACCCAAAGCTATACAAGCTTATGATCTAGATTAAAGTGTTTTGCTGTACGTTTGTAGCTGTGTTCATCAAAACAATAGTTAGGAACTTGCAGTTTAAAGTCGTCTGAATATTTTGCCGTGAAAACATCCCAAAGGTTGATGCCTGACTTTTGGGGTGCGGTTCATTTGGGTGTTTTTTCATTCATTGAGGTTAAGTATTCATATACATTAATTATACTTATATAGTATAAAAAAATGCAAAAATAATATTTGTTTTTTTATATATATTCTTTTAGAGTATAAACATGCCCATCCATAACACGTGAAAGTAATAAAATTTAATTAAAAAATAATTGGGGAATACTGTGTATCAATTAGAAACGTTTATCTTGGACATTCCAACCATTCGTCCGCATAAGATGTCAGTTGCGATCATGCAAAAGCAAACCCTTGTGTTAGTGAAGATAACTTCTGATGAGGGGATTGTGGGTTGGGGTGAGGCGACAACCATTGGCGGTTTGTCGTATGGCGAAGAAAGTCCCGAGAGCATTAAGACTAATCTAGATATCTACTTTGCTCCACTATTAACCACTGTCAAAAGCGAATTAAATATCGCTCAGATCATGCAAATTCTCAATAAGAATATTATTGGCAATCGTTTTGCCAAATGCGCAGTACAAACAGCATTATTTGACATTTGGGGTAAAAAATTGGGTTTGCCTATCAGTGAATTATTGGGTGGCCGATTACGTGATAGCTTACCTGTTTTATGGGTTTTGGCTTCTGGAGATACACAAAAAGATATCACGGAGGCGAAAAAAATGATTGAGCTTAAGCGCCATAATACCTTTAAGCTAAAAATCGGTTCACGTTCGGTGGAAGAAGATGTGGAGCACGTAGTTGCCATCAAAAAAGCACTGGGTAAAGATGTTAGTATTCGCGTTGATGTAAATCGAGCATGGAGCGAAATGCAATGCTTACAAGGGATAAGAGCACTACGAGACGGTGGTATAGACCTGATTGAACAGCCTTGTGCCATTGATGATATCGAATTGCTTGCCAAACTCACTCAGCGATTTGATGTGGCAATCATGGCGGATGAATCGGTCATGTACCCTAAACATGCTTACAAACTTGCTAAAAATCATAATGCTCATGTATTTGCAGTAAAAATTGAGCAAGCGGGCGGACTTATTGAGGCACGCGACATTGGCAAAATTGCGACTTTTGCAGGGATTGACCTATATGGTGGTACCATGCTAGAAGGGGCGGTGGGAACGATTGCTTCTGCTCATGTCTTTAGCACCTTTGAGAGTTTAGCTTATGGTACAGAGCTGTTTGCACCGCTACTTTTGACTGAAGAAATTTTAAAAACACCTTTGGTTTATGAGAATTTTGAATTAAAAGTACCAAAGGGTGCAGGGCTTGGCATTGAGCCTGATGAAGAAAAAATATTGGCATTAACAAGACATTCATAAGTTTTAAGTGTATTAAAACACAAACATAAGGAGACGTTATGCTTTATTATGTCAAAATGGACGTCAACATCCCAGTTGACTTTGACAAACAAAAAGCCGATGAGATTAAGGTGGTTGAAAAAGCCTACTCGCAGGAGCTTCAAAGACAAGGTAAATGGCGACATTTATGGCGAATCTCTGGCCAATACTCCAATATCAGTATTTTTGATGTGGAGAGTAATGAGGAGTTGCACACCATATTGCAGGGATTACCGCTTTATCCCTTTATGAATATTGAGGTTATGCCCTTAAATCGCCATCCTTCATCGATTCGTGATGATGACAGCTGATTTTTAATTTTTAATTTACAAAAGTGGCTATGCACTCTCATGGCAATTAACCCAACCGTAGCCAGCCATTTGAAGATGCCAGCTACACCATGACAAGGAGAAGAAGTATGAACCGTCAAGAAATTGATGCTTTGGTTAAAAAAATGAATGTGAACACCGCTACAGGTGAAGTGGACGCTCGTGTGCAAGAGATTGTGGTTCGTCTTTTGGGTGATTTGTTTGAAGCCATTGTGGATTTGAACATCACCCAAACTGAGCTTTGGAAAGGCATGGAGTACCTTTCTGATTTGGGCCAGGCCAACGAAGTAGGATTGCTTGTACCTGGTCTTGGTTTAGAGCACTTCATGGACTTGCTTGAAGACGAAAAAGACCGTCAAGCTGGCGTAGAACAAGGCGGTACACCTCGTACCATCGAAGGTCCACTGTATGTGGCGGGAGCTCCTGAGAGCGTGGGCTTTGCCCGCATGGACGATGGCTCTGAATCTGACAAGATTGACACGCTCATCATTGAGGGTGTGGTGACTGATGTGGATGGCAACATCGTACCAAATGCCAAAGTGGAAATGTGGCACGCTAACGGTCAGGGCAACTATTCATTCTTTGATAAATCACAATCTGATTTCAACCTTCGCCGTACCATTTATACCGATGAAAACGGTCGCTATCGTGCCCAAACTACTATGCCAGTTGGTTATGGTTGTCCACCGAATGGACCAACGCAAGCCCTGCTTGACAAGCTAGGTCGTCATGGTCAGCGTCCATCGCATGTTCACTACTTCATCACGGCTGACGGCTTCCGTAAGCTCACCACTCAGTTTAACATCGAAGGCGACAAATACCTCTGGGACGACTTTGCGTTCGGTACTCGTGAAGGCTTGGTGGCGGTGGCGACCGACAAATCAAGTGTACAGGATTTGGCAAAATATGGACTTGATAAGCCATTTAAGCACATCACCTTTGATTTTAAACTAACCAAAGACACCCAAACCGCCCCAACTACCGAAGTGGACAGAAGACGAGCTCAGGGCTGATCGTTGTTATCGGTAGATTGTATCTTAGTAATAGGGTTAAGATACAATCCCCATAATCCACAACATAACCTACAAAAGGAGTGGTAAATGAGTTATCAAGTTACAAAAGGATTGTCTGTTTTGGCGGTGTCGGCATTGTCCCTAAGTCTGATGGCGTGTTCGACAACATCGGTTTCGTCCCAATCGGCTGTTCAGGCAAATCCTGAATACCTACACGCACCAAGCACCCACCCAGCACGCCTTGCCCCAAAAGAAGGTGAAATGAGAGTAACCTTATTGGGTACAGGTAGCCCAGTGCCGAGCGTTCATCGCTATGGACCTGCAACTTTGGTACAAGCTGGTGGTCTTAATATTTTGATTGATGCAGGGCGTGGCAATGCGGTGCGTTTGACCCAAGCGGGTGTACCACTTGGCAAAATTGATGCGGTATTTTTTACCCATTATCACTCTGACCATACCAATGGTTTGGGCGATTTGTGGATGACGGGTTATATTCCTGCGTTTGGTGGTCGCAGTAGCGGTGCATTAAATGTTTATGGTCCGACTGGGGCAAAAGCATTGGTTGAAGGCTTAAAAATCGCCCATGCTGATGACATTAAAGTGCGTGTTGCTGATGGTGAACTAAAAGCGGAAACGACGGGGCTTGTTGCTCATGAATTTGAGGGTGAGGGCGTCGTGTTTAACCAAAATGGTGTGGTGATTACCGCCTTTGATGTGCCACATGATACCAAAGGAGCGATTAAGCCAAACTTGGGCTATCGTGTGGATTATGCAGGGCGTTCGGTGCTCATTAGTGTCGATACCATTCCCTCGCCAAATATCATCAAATACGGCAAAGGTGTAGATTTGCTCATTCACGAAGTGGCTGAATTTAAAGACATCAATGCCCTACCGCAAGTCTATGCTCATCATACCAACCCACGCCAAGCAGGTGAGATTTTTAGCCAAACCAAGCCAAAAATGGCGGTTTATACCCATGTTGTCAATGGCGTATCGGCAAAAATCATCGGCATTCCTGACGAAGAATTGATTGAGCGTACTCGTGCCAATTATCAAGGAGCGTTAAAGGTTGGACGGGATTTGATGAGTTTTTCGCTCAACGCAAATGGCGTTGAGGTGTATGAACCTTAATTGTTATTTCATTTAAATTGTATTTGACCCCAGCTTGTGCAAGGAGAAAATAAAATGCCAAAGATTCCTGTTGTCAATACCAGTCATTTAGACCGCATTGACGAGCTTTTAGTAGAAAATCCAGAAACTGGCGAATATAAAGTTCATCGCTCTGTATTTACCGACCAAACTTTATTTGATTTGGAAATGAAATACATCTTTGAGGGCAACTGGGTGTATTTGGCACATGAAAGCCAAATTCCAGAAATCAACGATTATTATACGACTTATATTGGTCGCCAACCAATCATCATTGCTCGCAACAAAGATGGCGAATTAAATGCGATGATTAACGCCTGTTCACATCGTGGGGCTCAGCTTTGCCGTTACAAAAAAGGCAACAAATCCTCCTATACCTGCCCATTTCACGGTTGGACATTTAACAACTCTGGCAAACTTTTGAAAGTCAAAGACCCTAAAGACGCAGGTTATCCTGAAAGTTTTAATAAAGACGGTTCGCACGATTTGAAAAAAGTCGCTCGTTTTGAAAGCTACAAAGGCTTTTTGTTTGGCAGTTTAAATCCTGATGTCCTGCCACTCGAAGAATATCTTGGTGAAGCGACCAAAATCATTGACATGATTGTCGGTCAAGCTCAAGATGGCTTAGAGGTGCTTCGTGGTTCATCAACTTATACTTATGAGGGCAACTGGAAACTGACCGCCGAAAATGGTGCGGACGGCTACCATGTTTCCGCGGTGCATTGGAATTACGCTGCCACCACCCAACAAAGAAAAGAAAAACAAGCAGGGGCGGACAATATCCGTGCCATGAGTGCAGGCGGTTGGGGCAAACAAGGCGGTGGCTCATACGGTTTTGAACATGGGCATATGCTTCTTTGGACACAATGGGCAAACCCAGAAGACCGTCCAAACTACGCCCAATACGACACTTATAAAGAGCTCTACGGCGAGGCGATGGCAAAATGGATGATTGAGCGTTCTCGTAATTTGTGCTTGTATCCTAATGTGTATTTGATGGACCAATTCGGCTCGCAAATCCGTATTTTACGCCCATTGGCGGTCAATAAAACCGAAGTTACGATTTATTGTATCGCACCAAAAGGCGAAAGTGCCGAAAACCGCCAACGCCGCATTCGCCAATACGAAGATTTCTTTAACGCATCAGGTATGGCAACTCCAGACGACCTAGAAGAGTTTCGCTCTTGCCAAGTCGGTTACGCAGGTATAGATATTGAATGGAATGATATGTGCCGTGGGGCAAGCCACTGGGTGCATGAGGCGGACAAATTTGCCCAAGAAATCGGCTTAAAACCAAAATTAAGCGGTGTCAAAACCGAAGATGAAGGCTTGTATCTTGCCCAGCACGAGCATTGGGTCGAAGTGATGAAAGAAGCCATCAAAACCGAACAAAAATTGGAAAAAGGAGAAGTCTGATGAGCTTAGTATCTGCCGAATTGCAACACAAAATCAGCCAATTTTTGTACCAAGAAGCCCGCTTTTTGGATGATGAACAATGGGATGATTGGCTAGAATGCTACGCACCAGAGGCGTCATTTTGGATGCCAGCATGGGATGATGATGACACGCTGGTTACTGACCCGATGACAGAAGTCTCCTTGATTTATTATCCAAACCGTCAAGGTCTTGAAGACCGTGTGTTTCGTATCAAAACTGAGCGCTCGTCAGCAACCATTCCAGACACTCGCACCAGCCACAACATCAACAATATTGAAGTTGAAAAGGTTGAGGGCAACAAAGCAACCGTACGATTTAACTGGTTTACACTCAGCTTCCGCTATAAGACCATTTACCAACATTTTGGTATGTCTCGCTACGAAATCGATGTTTCAGGCGACAGCTTTAAAATTTTGAGCAAATATGTCGTTCTAAAAAATGACTACATTCACCAAGTCATTGATGTTTATCATATTTGATAAAAATGGGATTGGTGAGTTGAATTACCAATCCCATTTTGCCTTAATTTAACCAGTCAGCCAACAGCCAACTTATTGCATAAAAAATATAAGGATATTTTTATGAGTCACAAAGTCGCTTTACAATTTGAAGATGGTGTTACCCGGTTTATTGAAGTGGGTGACGGCGAAGTTTTATCAGACGCTGCCTACCGCCAAAAAATGAACATTCCGCTAGATTGCCGAGACGGAGCGTGTGGCACTTGCCGAGCTTTTTATGAGTCTGGGACTTATGACATGGATAGCGACATGTACATCGAGGACGCCCTAAGCCCTGAAGATGCCGAAAAAGGCTATGTTTTGGCGTGTCAATGTTATCCAACTTCAGATTCGGTCATTCAGATTTTGGCAAGTTCTGCTGTGTGCAAAACCCAAATCCATACTTTCAGTGGCACGCTGACCGATTTACAAAAAGTCTCCGATAGCACCATTTGTTTTGAAATTGAATTGGATGAAAATGAACCAGAAATCAGCTTTTTGGCAGGGCAATATGTCAATGTGAAAATTCCAAACACTGATGAAACTCGTTCATATTCTTTCAGTTCAAAGCCAAACGACCGCAAAACCAGCTTTGTGGTACGAAATGTCCCCAATGGCAAGATGAGTTCGTTCTTGGCAAATACCGCCAAAGTGGGCGACAAAATGAGCTTTACAGGCCCTTTTGGCAGTTTTTATCTGCGTCCGATGGTTCGCCCAACGCTGTTTTTGGCAGGTGGGACAGGGATTGCGCCGTTTTTATCCATGCTTAAAGTGCTTGACGAAAAAGGTTCGGATTTTCCTATTCGCATGGTGTTTGGCGTGACCAATGATGAGGATTTGGTCGGCATTGATGCGCTAGATGACTCTAAGGCGAAACATGACTGGTTTGATTATCGTACAGTTGTGGTCAATGAGATGTCCACCCATGAGCGTAAAGGCTATGTCACTGCTCATATTGATGATGACTGGCTAAATGGCGGCGATGTGGATATTTATCTGTGTGGACCTGTGGCAATGGTTGATTCGGTGCGTGATTGGTTGGAAGTTCAGAACATCACGGCGCAAAATTTCTTGTTTGAGAAGTTCTCAGCCAATTAAGATGGCGGCAAAATGGATTGCTTGCAAATTTCATAAAAGTCATTAAAATCTTTTTTACCCCTAGTGGTCAGTACCTAATGGCTGAAATTTGTCATCATCTATCAAAAGGAGTAAATATGTCCCTGTCTAATACCATTGCTATAAACCCGCAGCATTTGAGTGATTTGATGAGCGAACAGGCGTTTTTTGCGAACATTCGCCAAACCATCCACCAAAATCCTGAGCTGGGTTTTGAAGAGGTTGAAACCAGTAATCTCATCGCCAAGTACCTGACCGAATGGGGCTATACGCTACATCATGGGCTTGCCAAAACAGGCATTGTTGCCACCCTAAAAAACGGTAACGGTGATAAAGTCGTCGGACTGCGTGCCGACATGGACGCTTTGCCCATCGTGGAAAAGACGGGCAAACCTTATGCCAGTCAAGTCGCAGGCAAATTTCATGGCTGTGGGCATGACGGACACAGCACCATTTTGCTTGCTTGTGCTAAACAGCTTGCCAAAACTCGCAATTTTAATGGTACGGTGCATTTGATTTTTCAGCCTGCCGAAGAGCTGCTTTATGGCGGTCGTGTCATGTTAGAGGACGGCTTGTTTGACAAATTTCCTTGCGATGTGATTTTTGCCATGCACAACATGCCACGCCTAGCGACAGGCGAGTTTTATTTTAAAACTGGGGCGGTCATGGCGTCCTCCGACACTTTGCATGTCCATGTCAAAGGCGTGGGCAGTCATGGGGCGATGCCTGAATACGGCATTGATGCGACTTTGGTGGCGTGTCATATCGCCATTGCCCTCCAAAGCATTGTCTCTCGCAATGTCAGTCCGCTTGAGCAAGCGGTGATTACGGTGGGGCAACTCACCTCTGGAAATGTCCCCAATGTGGTCAATGATTCTGCCCTGTTAAAATTAAGCGTTCGCACCCTAAATGCCGAAGTCCGCAAAAAGGTGCTATCTCGAATTACAGAAGTGGTGGAATTTCAAGCCAAAAGTTTTGGAGCCAGTGCCGAAGTCGAACACATCAACGGCTGTCCGCCCACTGTCAATGGCAGTGATGCGACCGAATTTGCCGTCAAAGTCGCCCAAAATTTGGTGGGCGAGGACAAAGTGCATACAGGCATTGCTCCGCTTATGGGAAGCGAGGATTTTGCCTTTATGCTAGAAGCTAACCCCAACGGCAACTACTGCTTTGTCGGCAATGGGGGCGGTGATTCTGCGTGCATGGTGCATCACCCGGAATACGATTTTAATGATGAGATTACCGCTACGGCCGGGGCGTACTTTTGTGGTCTTGTGGAAAACTATTTGAAGTGATTTAAAAAAAGGATTTTTTATGACAACAACACAAACACAAAATGAGTTTCGTGGCAACGACAAACTGCTCATCGGCATGGTGCTGGGGGTTTTGACCTTTTGGCTGTTTTATCAGTCGATGTTTAATGTCGTGCCGTCCATTCAAAAAGATTTGGGCATGTCAGATACCTCACTCAATGCGGTGATTAGCTTAGGCTCGCTGTTTTCTGGCTGTTTTATCATTTTAATGGGCGGATTGGCGGATAAATTTGGGCGAGTGCGTTTGACTTATGTGGGTTTTACTCTAAACATCATCGCCTGTTTGGTGCTGTATTTTAGCACCAATCCTTTCACCTTTGGGCTTGGGCGAGTGCTTCAAGGTCTGTCGTCCGCCTGTATCATGCCAGCGACTTTGTCCATCATCAAAAATTATTATCACGGAGCCGAACGACAAAGGGCGTTTAGCTTTTGGTCGATTGGCTCGTTCGGTGGTTCAGGGCTTTCGTCTTTTGTTGGTGGGGCAATCGCCACGAGCATGGGCTGGAAAAGCATTTTCTTGCTGTCAATCGCCATTTCGGCGGTCGGTATGCTTCTCATCAAAGGCACGCCAGAGAGCAAATCGCACGAGGTTTCTACCAGTCGTTATGACTATGTCGGGCTGTTTAGCTGTGTGATTGGGCTTTTGTGTTTAAATTTGCTCATCACCAAAGGGTTTAGGCTTGGGTTTACGAATGGTTTTACGCTAACCATGCTCGCTGGGGCGGTGGTGATGGGGATTGTGTTTTTTCGCACCGAAATCAAGAAAAAACATCAGGCATTTTTGGATTTTTCGCTGTTCAACAGTCGTGGTTATAGTGGGGCGTGTTTGTCCAACTTCTTATTAAACTGCATGGCAGGCACGATTATCATTATCAATACCTATTTGCAAAAAGGACATGGCTTGACTGCATTTCAAGCAGGGGTCAAATCTTTGGGCTATGTCGTCATGGTCATGATTATGATTCGTGTGAGCGAAAAACTGCTACAAAAATTCGGCTACAAAACCCCAATGTGGCTCGGCACGGCAATCACGGCGGTTGGAGCATTGGGGCTGTCCATGACCTTTGTGTCGCACGAAGTGTATATGTGGTGGGTCATTGTGTCTTTTGCGGTGTTTGGCTTTGGTTTGGGTTGTTATTCTACCCCTGCGGCGGACTGCGCGATGGTCAATGTACCTCTTGATAAAGCAGGCGTGGCGGCAGGTGTGTTTAAAATGGCAAGTGCTTTGGGTGCGTCCTTTGGCATCGCCACAGGAGCGACTATTTTTAGCGCCTTTAAGGATGCTGGCGTACATTTGGCAGGTCAATATGCCCTCTTGACGATGGCCGCTTTTGGTGTACTAGCAACATTGGCAGTGCTGGTAATGATTCCTAAAAAGACTGCGCAATCGGCTTAACGCCGCTACTGGTAAGGATTTGAAAGACCCTTTTATTTTAAATCAAAGCACGACAACATGAATTATGACAGGAGTAATCATGTCGGAAACCAAGCGTTTTAAAGATAAGGTGGTGATTGTGACAGGCGCAGCTCAGGGAATTGGGCGTGGCGTGGCTTTGCAAGTCGCCAAAGAGGGGGCAAATGTGGTGCTGGTGGATTTTTCGGATTTTGTGCAAGAAACAGCCGATGAGATTGCCAAATTACAAAAAACTGGCAAAAAGGGCGATCATCTCATCGTCAAAGCCGATTTGGAACAGTATGCAGGAGCCCAAGAAGTTGCCAAGCAAACCCTTGAAAAATTTGGTCGCATTGATGTGCTGATTAACAATGTCGGTGGGGCGATTTGGATGAAGCCGTTTGAGGAATTTGCCGAAAATGAAATCATCAAAGAAATCAACCGCTCGTTGTTTCCAACTTTGTGGTGTTGTCATGCGGTGCTACCTTGTATGATTAGCCAGCAGTCAGGCGTGATTGTCAATGTGTCGTCCATCGCCACTCGTGGCATTCATCGCATTCCTTATTCGGCGGCAAAAGGCGGGGTAAATGCCTTGACCGCAAGTTTGGCATTTGAACACGCCAAAGACGGCATTCGTGTCAATGCGGTGGCGACGGGCGGTACAGACGCTCCACCACGCAAAACCCCAAGAAACACCAATCCCCAAAGCGAGGACGAAAAACGCTGGATGCAAGAGGTGGTTGAACAAACCATTGACCGTACCTTTTTGGGGCGTTATGGCACGATCGACGAGCAGGTTAATGCGATTTTGTTTTTAGCGTCCGATGAGTCGTCCTATATGACAGGCACGGTCATGCCTGTGGGCGGTGGCGATCAAGGATAGCTTTTTACCCATCACTGGAAAAATATGGCTGACACGGAGTGTGGATGATGAGCGTATTTAGGGATTTTAAGCAAGATTTTTCTTTGTCGGCAATGATGGCGGGTTTGCTTGCGGTAACGATTTCTTACGCAGGACCGTTGGTGATATTTATTCAGGTGGGGCAGTCGGCAGGCGTGGATAATGCCATGATGATTTCATGGATTTGGGCGGTGTCGATCGGCTCGGCAGTTGGCAGTATTTTTTTATCTTTACGCCACAAAGTGCCGATTTTGCTCGCTTGGTCAATCCCTGGAACGGCACTTTTGGTCAGCCTTTTTCCCAGCATTAGCCTTAATGAAGCGGTGGGGGCGTATCTCATCGCAGGCGTGATTAGCCTTGCCATTGGCATGAGTGGCTATTTTGATAAGGTATTGCATTGCATTCCGCAGGGCATTGCAGGTGGTATGATGTCAGGGATTTTGTTTGGTTTTGGCGTGGGAGCGTTTTCGTCATTTAGCAGTGAACCGATGTTAGCCTGTGCCATGCTGGCAAGTTTTTTGGCTGCCAAACGCTTTTCGCCTCGTTATGCGATTGTGTGGGTGCTTTTGATAGGGCTTTTGGTGGCGTGGTTATTGGGACTCATAAATGGTAGCCAAGCTTTCGAATTGAGTGTTGCCAAGCCCATATTTATCGCCCCACAATTCTCGTGGCAGGCAGTATTTAATTTGACATTGCCGTTGGTGATTTTAAATTTAACAGGGCAATTTTTACCTGGAATGGCACTCATTAAGCTTAATAATTATCAAGTATCCAGCCAGCCCATCATCAATAGTGCAAGCCTATTGTCGCTCGCTGTGGCGGTGTTTGGGGGGATTAGTATTGTGCTGGCGGCGGTAACATCGGCTTTGTGCATGGGCAAAGATTGCCACGAAAACTCTGGCAAACGTTACATCGGCGGTGTGTTTAATGGCGTATTTTATCTGGTGGGGGCGGTGTTTTCAGGTTCTTTGGTGGGCTTGTTTGCCATACTTCCCAAAAGTTTAATCGCCATGCTGGCAGGCTTGGCGTTGCTTGGGGCATTATTGACCAACCTTGGCATTGCCATGCAACACAGCGAACAAAAAGAGCCTGCGTTAATCACCTTTTTGGTAACAGCCTCAGGCATGAGCTTATTTGGGCTAAGTTCGGTGTTTTGGGGCATTGTATTTGGCATGATTGGTTTTTTTATTTTACAAGCCAAAACACCAAAAACTCATGAAAGAACAAAATAGGAGTAAACAATGATTGATAAATCCAGCCAATCACTCACCCAGGTGATGAGTCAAATCAAAGATGGTGCAACGATTTTAATTGGCGGTTTTGGGCCAGCAGGCCAGCCTGCTGAACTCATTGACGCACTCATCGATTGCAATGTCAAAAATTTAACCATTGTCAGCAACAACGCAGGCAATGGCGACTATGGCCTGGCAAGACTATTAAAAACAGCAGCGGTCAAAAAAATCATCTGCTCATTCCCACGCCAAGCCGACAGTTATGTTTTTGATGAGCTGTACCGAGCGGGCAAAATTGAGCTTGAAGTTGTGCCACAGGGCAACCTAGCTTGCCGTATTCAGGCATCAGGCATCAGGCATGGGGCTTGGGGCGATTTATACGCCGACAGGTTTTGGTACGCTCTTAGCCGAAGGTAAAGAAACTCGCCACATTGACGGCAAAGATTATGTGCTTGAATACCCAATCAAAGCCGATTTTGCCCTTATCAAAGCCCATAAAGGCGACCGTTGGGGTAATTTGGTGTACAACAAATCCGCTCGCAACTTCGGTCCGATTATGGCAATGGCGGCCGATGTTACCATCGCTCAGGTGGGCGAAGTGGTGGCACTGGGCGAGCTTGACCCTGAACACATCGTAACACCGGGGATTTTTGTACAGCATGTGGTTGAGCTTCAATCCGTAACACACGCCATGACAGACGAATAAGGGGAGCAACATGACTTATCAAAAACTAAGCCGAGACCAAATCGCAAGCCGTATCGCCAAAGACATTCCAGAAGGGGCGTATGTCAATCTGGGTATAGGATTGCCAACCAAAGTGGCTAGTCACTTACCCAAAGATAAAGAGATTTTTTTACATTCTGAAAATGGTCTGCTTGCCTTTGGCCCGCCACCAGAAACAGGACAAGAGGATCCAGAGCTTATCAATGCTGGCAAAGAATTTGTTACTATGCTAACAGGCGGATCATTTTTTCATCACGGCGATTCTTTTACAATGATGCGTGGCGGTCATTTAGATATTTGCGTATTGGGAGCTTTTCAAGTTGATGAAGATGGCGACCTTGCCAACTGGCACACAGGTGAGAGCGATGCTATTCCTGCGGTGGGCGGAGCGATGGATTTGGCAGTGGGAGCAAAACAGGTGTTTGTTGCGACCGAACATACGACCAAAAACGGAGACCCTAAAATCGTCAAAAATCTCACTTATCCAGTAACGGGCAAGAAATGCGTGGATAGAATCTACACCGACCTATGCGTAATAGATGTTACATCAGAGGGGCTAAAAGTCATTGAAAAAATTGGTGGTTTGGATTTTGAGGAGTTGCAACGATTCACAGGGGCAAGCCTTATTGATGCGACCGTTTAAAAACATAAGAATTAAGGAGAATTATGATGCAAAATGCTTATATCATTGATGCCATTCGCACGCCATTTGGGAGGTATGGTGGGATCTTATCAGGCATTCGTGCTGATGACTTAGGGGCGACTGTTATTAAGGCAATTATGGAACGTAATGTCAATGTGGATTTTGGTCAGGTTGACGATGTGATTTTTGGTTGTGCCAACCAAGCAGGCGAGGATAACCGCAATGTGGGGCGTATGTCGGCACTGCTTGCAGGCTTGCCTGTACAAGTGCCAGCCACCACCATTAACCGCTTGTGTGGTTCGTCATTGGACGCAGTGGCGATGGCGAGCCGTGCGATTAAATCAGGCGAATCGGATTTAATCATCGCAGGTGGTGTGGAGAGCATGAGCCGAGCTCCTTTTGTGATGGGTAAAGCTGAAAACGCTTACGACCGCACCCAAAAAATCGAGGATACCACGATGGGCTGGCGGTTTATCAACCCCAAATTAAAAGAGCTGTACGGCGTGGACACCATGCCACAGACGGCGGAAAATGTCGCCGAGCAATTTAACATCTTTCGCACCGACCAAGACAAATTTGCCTTGCGCAGCCAAACTTTAACCAAAATCGCCCAAGACAATGGCTTTTTTGACAAAGAAATCGTCCCTGTTACGATTGTACCAAAAAAAGGCGAACCGATTATTGTAAATAAAGACGAACATCCAAGAGAAACCAGCCTTGAAGTGTTGGCGAAGCTAAAACCAGTCGTCAAAGCAGACGGTACGGT
Source organism: Moraxella ovis (assembly GCF_900453105.1). Classification (NCBI taxonomy): domain Bacteria; kingdom Pseudomonadati; phylum Pseudomonadota; class Gammaproteobacteria; order Moraxellales; family Moraxellaceae; genus Moraxella; species Moraxella ovis. The sequence goes on along the minus strand of NZ_UGPW01000001.1, from coordinate 2,007,868 downwards.
AACGGCTGGCAACGCCTCAGGCATCAATGACGGAGCAAGTGCGGTATTTATCGCCTCTGATGAAGCGGTGGCAAAGTTTGGCTTGACCCCACGAGCCAAAATCATCACCAGCACCACAGTCGGCATTGAGCCACGCATTATGGGTTTTGCTCCTGCTTCGGCCATTAAAAAACTACTTGCCATGACCGAGCTTAGTCTTGATGATATGGATGTTATTGAGCTTAACGAGGCTTTTGCTGCCCAAGCCCTAGCCTGTACTCGTGAGCTGGGTTTGGATGATGATGACAGTCGTGTCAATCCCAATGGCGGTGCGATTGCCTTAGGGCACCCATTAGGTGCGTCAGGGGCAAGACTGGTAACAACCGCTATTAATCAGCTTGAAAAAACAGGCGGTAAGTATGCCTTATGTAGTATGTGCATTGGGGTAGGCCAAGGGATAGCATTGATTATTGAGCGAGTTGAGGGGTTGTGATATGTCCATTTTTACTAATAACGAAGTAAGTTTAAATTACCAAACTTTTGGCGATAAGATAAAGCCTGCCTTGATTTTTTCTAATTCGCTTGGAACAAATCACACAATGTGGCAAGCGCAAATTGATGCTCTAAAAACAGACTTTTTTATCATCTGCTACGACACACGTGGACATGGTGACAGCTCCACACCAGAGGGGAGCTATACCATAGCACAACTTGGGCAAGATGTAGTAGATTTACTGGATTATCTTGATGTTAAAAAAGCAAATTTTTGTGGTATTTCTATGGGGGGCTTGACGGGTATTTGGCTTGCCATTCATTGCCCGAGTTACTTTGATAAAATCATTGTCTCCAATACCGCTGCTAAAATTGGTAACCAAACCGCTTGGCAGGAGCGAGCAGAAAGTGTGCGTGTCAATGGTTTACAAGGCATAGCTGATACCGCGTCTGGTAGATGGTTTACTGATGATTTTGTCAAAAACAACCCTGAGGTTGTCAAAAATCTTAGCCAAAATCTTGCCAAAGGAGACAAAGAGGGTTATGCTAACTGTTGTGAGGCATTGGCGATTGCCGATTTGCGTGATGACTTGAAAAATTCGCAAGTACCGATGTTAGTCATTGCGGGCAGTGCCGACCCTGTAACCACTGTGGCAGATGGTGAATTTATTGTGGAGCATGCTCCCAACGCTACACTTGCCATCATTGAGGCTTCACATATCGCTAATGTGGAGAAAGCAGAGGCATTTAATCAGATTATTAAGAATTTTTGAATTAATTAAGGCTGGGTGGGTTAATTAGCGTAGCAAAGTTCAGCTGTAATAAGTGTACCGGTACAGTGATTTCGGTGTCTTTAATTGCTTAATATCCTCACAAGGATTGTCAAAGTTATAGCGTTTTGACACTTCTTTTAGTATCATGTACAAAGTTGCCATGATTGAGTTAATTCTGGTAGCTGACTGGGTGTGTTTGGTCGTTTTGTGGGTCACTTTGGCGAGAGAAGCACGAAACGCCAACACATCCGCTCTATCTATTCTTGATATGGCACGCTTATCAAAGACAGGTATTAAATACTTATTGATGACGATTCTAAGCTTTTCTTGATAAGTTGCCCGCCATTCAATACACCTTTCATTAAACCATTGCCAAACAAACTCTCCAAAGAGTGGTGCGCCACTTTGTAAGTTTTGTCGTCTTTCACCCAGCTCTTCAAAATAGTCAACCTTGTCGCTTTTTGGGAAATACTGCTCATAACTAAAACTGCCAAGCAATATTTCAGCCTCCATTCTCTCTAGAATCTTTGCAAGCTTCTTTCGATTGGCAGGTGTGTCGGTTAGATTGGTTTTTTCTCGGCAGCGTGTGTTCATATAGGTAAAATCGATAAAAAGGAACGAACTACCCTTTCTAGTTCTAATACTAGCCATAGTGCCTCCCTATTACTGTAATGCCATACAAAGTGAAGAATGATTGAAATGCTCCGCCATGTCTTTTTCGATTCGCTCCCAGATGTACAGGATTTTACGACCGCCAAAGGGACGTATGTAATGCACACCTTCAAGCAAAACACTGTCTTTTAATTGGTTACGAATGGTTCTCTCATCATACTTGATGCGATGGGAAAGCTCTTGAGTTGTGAGGTAGGTTTGTGTCATAATAACTCTCCATTTGAGATAAAGTTTTCATTAGTGATATCTTTGTTATCACTAATGATTATATCTTATAAAATTATCATTTGAAATTATTTTTTTATCATTTATAGGATTTTTTTGATGATTAAGCTTAATTTACCAGTTTTATTTGCCCAAAAAGGCATACGAGTAGCCGATGCAGATCGAATGTCAAAATTAGGACGATCTACATTGTATAGAATGTACAACAACGAAGTGACTCGTATAGATTTTGAATCTCTGAATAAGCTTTGCAAGTTGTTAGACTGCACACCGGGAGACATCATTATCTATGAAAAAGATGATGAGAATGAATAAAAAATAGGCGAAATGAAAAATGAGAGTTGGTGTCAATTCAGGCTTTTTAAAAAATATGAAATTTTCACGATGGTCATGTTTTGGTCACGCAAAGCTCTAAGCACGAATCGCCTCTCTTTCCCTGAGTAATTTTTTATAAATAAATTTTTATTATAACCTATTGAATTTAAACAATAAAAAAGCCTAAATCTATCGATTTAGGCTTTTTAGAATTTGGAGCGGGAAACGAGATTCGAACTCGCGACCCCAACCTTGGCAATGTCAGCCACCTAAATTATATAAACCTATATTATATGTAAAGCTAGTATTTTAAAGGATTTTGATGGAATTTTTTTAATATATTTTCATTTACTGATACATAATTTATTTGATTTTGTGTCTTTGCAGACACCCTAAATTTAGGGTAAAATTATACCAACCTAATTTTAATTGCGCACAAAAAATGAAACCCGCTAACAAAAAAACGCACGTCAAATCGATAATTGTCCACGACAATCTGATAGTCCATCAACATGCAAAAAAGTGCTATCAATTTGTATGTGAAAATTCTGCCAATCTACCACTCTCCACCTCTGACACTTCCTATATCGAAGTAGTTCACCGAGAGGGTCGCTATTACTTCTATACCAATTTTTCATCCTGCCTAAAAATAAAGAATGGGGATAGAATCTACGTCAAGGAAGTAACGCTTAGCGATAACGAAGTCAATAAGAAGGCTTGGAATCATTTGTTTGATGTGTTTCTTGTGTCAAATGTTAGTTTGCACATCTTCCCAAAATTACTGTCCGAATGCCCCTCTGGTACAGTTATTGATACACTCGGTGGTAAGCCCACCATTCAAAAAATTTTAATCAAAAAAATATTAGCAGGAAAAGCTGGGATTACTATCTAGCCAAAGCCCCAAAGAACATCCCCATGCCTACCTTTGCTGATCTTATTGAGGAGAGTCTACATGAATGAGCATGATATCCGATTAGCATTGGCTCATTTATTGCCCAATAACAATAGTCACGCTTACTTATTACGGGAAATTTTTTGGCGCTTGCCTCCCTGACTAATGTCGAATTCATGGGGATTTGCATCCCCCTTAAGAATGATGACCCCATTTTCTTGAGCCAATCAATTTTATGCGATATCTTTAACGCGTACAAAAAAGAACGTAAAATGACGCACGATGATTATGTCGTGTCTATATTCCTAGCAAGCACATATCGATTATCCCCTTTAAACCATAAAAGCCCATCTCTAGAATGGGTATGGATATCGAAATTATGTCATTTATTGCTTTACTTTGCTTCTCACGACCTCCCTCAACGCATCATCGAGACAGCTACCGAATCTCGAAAACTTATGGATAGTACGCAGGATTACCATAGATTATGGAACATGTTGTGTTACGAACTACAGGGTGACACCCTCGAGGAGACGTTTTTAAGTTTTCAAAAGACAAAAGATGTAATCTCTAAAGAATACGACTCCTTACTCACATCGAAATTCCAGGGTATGTGCCGGACAATAGAATTTGCATATCACCAAAGAAAAAAATTACACGAAACATTGTCTCTCGCTCCAATAAAATACGGCCTATTACCACTTTTCACCATACAGATGATGATGGTGATCACTTGCAAGAAGCAAGATTTTTTTCCAATAATTCCGCCTTTGATGTTGCCGCTTTTGGTCTTGATGAGCCTCCAGCATTTGTCCAATTGGAGCAGGCTTCCATACAGGAGGCTGAAAAAATTTGCAAGCATTCAATTGTACAAGCGAACCAAAAGTAAATATACACATGCCAATAAAAATGAGATGCTTATCATCTCCAACCCAAGAATCTTGCCGCTATTTGTAGCACGCAATGTTCTGTCGAAGCTTTGGGAGTATCTGAATAGAACCCCTACAAATGATAAACACCATAGTGCTATCGTTTTTATACTGCTTTCAGTGTATACAGGTCGCAATGTCAGATTGTTAACAGAAGCATTGGCCGCAATAAAAAACAAATAATAAAGGTTGATCTTCAAAGTGATAAATTATATTTCATCATCAATCTTAATATAACAACACTAAAAATTAAGAGTAAGAATATCCGTCTTGCACTTGCCAACAGATTGGAGCCAGTTAATATCCCACTGCCAAAAAAACTGTATGAAGCACTAGCAAATCCAAATAAAACCTTGCCTGACTCTAATACTATATCGACGGTAATCGCACAGGTAAAGAGTGAGTTGCATCTCCCCTACCTTAGTCTCAACCGAATCGAAAAAATACTTTACACCACACTTGCTTGTACATTGACCAATAGCCAGATTGCTACCATTGTTACAGGTAGAAATGAACGTAAGCGTGCCGATATTTGGTACAGCTCTAACGATATCGGTAATATTGTCAGTCTTTACAGAAGGGCCATTAACATCCTCAAAAACAACCACTCTTCTTTAGTAGGTGACCAAGATCATTTTCAGGTCTACGCGCTATACCAAAGTTATCACATTGGTAGTCAGAGCACTCCCAGCTTCTCATTGGTTGAAAAATTTTTATTTCATTTGCGCGCGCAAGTTATCCAAGCCTCTAATTATATTGATAAGTTTAATCTGTACAATCTATGGCTATGGCACATATGCTTACTGTTGACTTCCGTGCGCTCTGTAGAAGGTGCGCCAGGATTCCTCAATCAATTCAATTTGGATTTTGGGCTTGCTTGGATTCAAGATAAAGAAGAACGCGCTGGTTCTGAGGCTCAAAGGCTTGTGCCTGTTTGCACGTTCTTGAAAAGCGCCATTGAGGACTTTGTACAATACCTGGAGGAGTTTGATGCCAAATAAAGAAAGTTAAATCCTAACCTTGGCAATGATATTGGTGATATATTGAACTCCCGCAGGCCTCTTCTCAATTATTATAATGGCAAGGGAAAAATGACTGCCATCTCCCCCAAATTTATCATGGATACACTGAAGACTTATTTCGCTTTTAAAACCGATTGGCTTCGCCATCTTGGGCAAAAATTCTTGCATGAATCAGGCGTAGATGAGGCAATTATTATGGCAATTTTTGGACATGAGATGGCCGGGCAAGAGAGCCACCAAAAATTCAGCTCCCTATCAAAGGGGGATATTATAGCAGTGAAATCAACTTACCAGGCTTTAGCGGATAAGCTTCGTTTGCAGCATATAAAATGAGAGCAATCGAATTAATATGCTAATAATTTTCTAGAATTTACATATACAAGAGAACAAAATTTAAAACTATGAAAAACAAACAAAAACCCAGCTATGGCTACATAAAGCGCGCGGAAAACCGCAAACAAAAAGTATTAAATATCAGCCAACAGTCGAAAAATATTTGTGAATATGAACTTTTGACGTTCTTAGAAGAACATAAAGACGGGTATACCGACGACCAAGTTTATGCTTTGTATGATAAAATTTTTAACAAGCTCTCAGAACGTTTTGCTAATAAGCAACTGGTTCTTGCTTTAAAAGCACGCACATCATTTTTTATCGTCTCAACGTATCGAGACAAAAAAATGGATTGAGTCCTCTACCTGCACCCGCAACTGTTTACGAGCCAAAGCGTCCCGCCAATACTAACGACCTGGAAACTTTTTTATACCATCAGACCGCCAATACGGTGATTAACAACACCATTGATCGCTGGATTAAGAAAGACAAGTTCAACATTCGGGACGCGATATGCTACCTGCTCTTTAGCTTTATTAGATTTGCTGGCTATAATGAAGCCGAATTACTAGAACCAATTTATCAAGCCATCTGTCACGAGCCATTACTCGAATTCAATGGACACTATGGTTTTGTTATTGACATACCATCACAAATGTATGGCAATCAGATTAATAACCAAGATGGTGAGGTAAACAGCTCTGCAACTGTCATTACTTATAGCCGTTTTATAGTCCTGGATGATGTGAGTCTTATGTGGTATTCATATCTCCAAAGACTATTGCACGAAAGTGAGGGACATATTTCGGATATTAGTACTACCCGTAAATTCCCCGCCTTTAAATCATGCAGAAATAAACTGTTGGACATTACCAATCTTCGCACTTTCAAAAAAACTCCTATTTTAGAAGACCTAAGTGACTGGGAGTATTTGTCCCATGTTAATATTTATTGGCAAACATTAGATAATGTACGTATTGACAACTGCTTAGTGCAGACTCGCATAGGTAAACAACGCCATACCACACTGACCAAGGCACATTGGCAGTCATATTTTAATCCCACTTTACCCAAATTCTTCACAATTCAAGATAATGACCTAACAAATTTACTGATCAAACCTCGAATTTCAAAATCAAGGACAGTCATTCCTCGCTATGATGTTGTCAACATGATACGAAAAAATTTAAAAGAAAAATCATCAATCAAATCCAGTCTTACAGAGCTGTCAAAAGAAGTGCCACCGAACGGGCAGCGACTTATTGCTTGGATGCTGCAATTACTGGGGGAGAATAACACTGTATCAACCTTAAAGCGATATTTAAGTGAGATTGGCAATGATTTCATGTGGGCAACTCGTGATGCCGAATTTGACATTTGGCAGGCACAGGATTATGAGTATGCCTACCAACTGATTCTCACTCAAAAATTCGAAAGCAAACCAAAAATTGGGGTGTCCAAAGTGGGCTATACGCAGCAAGTACTACTTTCTCTTCACGCCACACTAAAAAATATTCTAATGCGCCCAATATCCATCTCTCAAACAAAACGACCCCATGATTGTTAGATCGCGCATGATCGCTCCTGAGGTATATCACCGCTTACTTGCCATCATTGATGAACAGAAGGACATATTAAATGATCACAACAAACTTTTACTCAAGGTCATCATAAGTCTATTGTATCGCACAGGGATGAGAATTAATGAAGTTCTCGGCCTGAAACTTAGCGACTTTGAATATGGCAGCTTATCCTTAAATGATTTTAGCGTAATTGTTCGCAGTAATGAACATTGCCAGATCAAATCAGATGATGGCACAAGGCGACTTTCTCTTTCAATCTTGCTTACCGAAAAAGAAAAAGCATGGCTGAGAAAACTTTTTTTAATGAAGTACAGCCAAAGAAGTCGATACCTTTTTACCTTAGCAAATCACAGCCTGCCCATAGACTATCATGGTGTAGAGCAAGTTTTAAGGCAGGTCAAATATGGAGGGGAAGCGATAACTGCCCACAGTTTCCGCCATCATTCCATTTCTATGATGGCAATGATATTGCGCTGCGATGCTAGTTTTGTTGGAATGTTTAGCGACTATTCTGCTGATCAAATCAAGCTGATAAAAACGCATTTTTTAGGTCCAGCAAGAAACTATCGCCCAACTATTGGCATGCACTAATTAGCTTTGCTGGGCATGCAGACCTAAACACCACCTTTAATTCATACATCCATACTGCTGATTTAATAGCAAGTCATCAGCTCAGTTCTGCTGATATAAATATGCCTATCGGACTTGTCATGAAACTTACAGGTTTGCGTCGCGAAAACCTAAATCGAGGCAGTCCCAATGCTGCAAATTTTAAAGACAACACTGTCAACCTTAGACGACTTAGACGCAAACTCAGCAATAAGCTAAATGCAATACCCATCACGAAAAAAACCCATCGACAAAAGCAAGATGATAACCCAGTGCCCAATACAATCGACGGTCAACTGGTTAAAAACAAAGGTCTATTTACTAAGTATAGTCGTGAGGCTATTTACGACCTACTTGCACAGTTAGAGGAGGGCAAGTCTTTAGTGGAAAGCTGTGGTAGTAGCTTTGATTATGATGATGCATGTGCCATCTATACAAGCGCACTTACGTTAGCTATTGATGAAGGCAAGCCTCATCACAAACTCATTGGCAAGGACAGAATTTCTAAGTCTGATCATCCTCTCATCGCCCCTGCACCACTTCATTTCCAAAGTGATATTGCCTTATCCCACTTATGTTTTGAGAATATGGATAAGCTATGGCAAGACAAGGGGGGTAGGAAAGAACTATTGTGGTTTTTAGAGACTTTTTACAATAAGGGGTCTGGCTCTAAAAGCGCAATACGTTTTCCATTCAAGGATAGAAAGACTGTGTATCGCTATCTAGATATAGCCCAGAAAATCATTCCTGAAAAATATTGGCGTATCAACATCAATCTAAACTCTGTTGCCGAAGGAGTCAATGCAAAAGAAATCGAACAATTCATTGCAAAAGAAACTGAAGGTTTTAGAACTAGATTTCCTAACACCTTAGTTCTTAATAAGCATACAGATTATAGTGGTTACACCTTAAGCATCATCAGACCGACCCATAAAGACAAAGTAAACCCCCAGCAAAAATCATCGGTCTTAATGAAATTTTTGGGACACTGGGGGCTTATCTTGACAAGTCTAGCTGATAAAATAACGCAATAGTGTACCGGTACAAGTCCTTGATGCCAGACAATCATCATGGTAAAATTATGTCCAATGGTGATAATGACAGAAAGGCTTTTGGGAGAATAAAATGATTAAGTTTGCTTATAAAAAAGAGCTGCCAAAAAGCAACAAAAAAAATCTCGATATATCTATCTGATTGCCAAAGTACTACTGAGAAAGTTGCATTGATTGGTGGTAAATTAAGAGGTAAAGAAAGCACCCTAACTAATGGCGAATCTCTTGATGCTCTACATGATGTCATATCAGATTATTTTATTGAAAATTGGTTAAAATGGCACGATATTTACATTTACGATTGGGGTCAATTTTCCAATCAAGAGGGTATTTTTTCGCAGAAAGTTTTAAATGTTATCATTCAGGCATATCAAACAAGTTTATTTGGTGCAGCTCAATCTGTTCACTGGGGTGATGAGTCATTTGATGAAAGTGATATTTTAGATGCTCTTTTAGATAAAAGGTCGCAGTGTTATTTGTTTTATGACATAAATATAATTCATCCATTTTGACAAAATTAAATTCGTATTTCACTATAATCTTAACCCAACATAAACACAACCCATGCACCCGTCAATTCCACGCATCCAAACCCTACTACTGTTCATGCTTTGTATGTATTGTAAGGCTACTTACGCAAACACTCAAAGCACGACTACTGGTAGCATACTTCTACCAAAAACCCTAAGCAGCGAGTTACGCCAAGCTGAATTAACTCATCTTGCCAGACAAGACTTTGAACCAAACTTTGATTTTGGTGGAATTGATGTTGTGGATGACACTTCGGATGCTGACATGGTTGATGTCAGCAGTCCTACTTGGCTTGATGAAGCTTTTGATACACCATGTTTTGTGATTGATGAGATTAGCTTACAGGTTGATGATGGGTTAAGGGCTGATAACCGCTTTGATTTTGTGTTATACCCTTTGCTTGATTATAATAAGCCCACCTTTGCCATCGGTCGCTGTATTGGTCAGCATAATTTGTCTTTGATTGTTGATATCGCCCATAATGAGCTGTTAAAGCGTGGATTTTTAACCAGTCGTATCAGTATTGATGAGCAGGATTTATCATCTGGCAGGTTAGTATTGGCTGTGAGTACAGGCAAGATTAAAAACATCGCTTTTCAATCAAACAAATCAGTCAAACTAAATGAACCAAATCCATCATCAAACAAGCATCACAAAACCCCCATCTTTATTCGTCAAGCACTTGCCATCAAACCCAATCAAATATTTCATCTACCAACCTTAGAGCATGGGATGGATACCCTAAAGAAGATTGACCCTACTGCCAATCTACAAATCATACCAACAAACTCAAACCAAACAAATAGCCTAGATGAACAGCAAAGTATTGGTAATACGTCAGATACAGGCTTTAGTGATTTACTCATCACGATGGATAGAACCAAAAGCATCCATCTTGGTTTTCACGTTGATAATAGCCTATCTGATGCTTATGATAACTATCTGGCAAGCATTGATGTGCGTGCTAATAATTTACTGGGTGTGAATGATGAATGGCAAGTCTCTGCCAATTATCCCTTATTTAGATTGATTGATGCCATGCAAGATGATTTGGGTGTTAAGCTAGATAGGGATAGACAGCTTAATTATCACACAAGCCTAACCCTGCCTTATGGCTTATACAAAGCCAATCTATCACACAGCCATTATCAGTATAAGCAGTTTATTGAAGGTCTAGATAATCCTTTGATGTATCATGGCACGACCAAGACAAGTAGCCTTGGGCTAACGAGACTACTACACAGAAACGCCACACACAAAACCGAAGGCTACATCAAAGCCCATCATAAGCAAAGTCGTAATTTTATCGATGATGTACAGATTGAAGTGCAAAACAGACGTACCACAGGCTATGGCATTGGCATTACTTATCAGCAGTATTTTAGTAATAACGCCTATCTATACACCAACCTAGAATATAGACAAGGCACAGGTGCATTAAAAGCTAAGCCTGCCCCTGAAGAAGATATTTACAACGCCTTTGGACAAAGATTGCCTAGTGAAGGCTTTGCTCGAGCGCCGATTTGGTCTGTCTTTGCCAGCTTTCAAAAGCCAATTGTTCTAAATCAAAACAGCTTTACCCAAAATACCAAAGCCAAAAACCCAATTCATTTAAACTACACTGCCAAGCTACAAGCTCAATATGCAAGACAGCTGCCTACACCATCTGATTTATTCTACTTAGGTGGATACGATACCAAAGGCATCAAAGAAGGCGATTATCTATCAGGTGAGCATGGTGTTAGGCTATCTCAAGAACTTGCTTGGCATCTGCCTTATCAATCATCAAACAACCAGCACAGCACACAGCTATATATAGGCTTAGATCAAGGCATGGTCTATGGTCAAAACACCATCAAAAACCAAAGATACCTATCAGCTGCCGCCATTGGTATTCGTCATCATTATCAAACCAAAGAGCAAGCAAAACAATCCACACACAACCAATCTAACTTCAAACTAAACAACACCCCAAATACAGCCTACATCGATTTATTCATCGGTAAAGCCATCAAAGCTCCAGAATGGATTAAAGATGATTGGGTAATTGGTGTTGGGGCTGGGATTGGGTTTTAGGGTTTATTTTTTGTTTGTACCGGTACAGTTGGAGCCTTTGACTTTACTGTATTACCAACATTTCCATAATAAGGTGCCGCTTCATATTTTAAATTACAACAATCCGCATTATGCACCCACACACCCAATCTACCCACATGATAGGTGTGAAAATCATCGACTTCGATATTATAGACGGTATCAGTGTGGTTGGGTAGTAGGTATTGGCTTATAACTTCTACTTCTTGATTATTTCTATCAAGCAGTATCATACCTTGTTCTAGTAAAGACGCTTTTAGCTAACCAATACCTTCCATCCAAAATGAATGTTCTTTAGTGGTTTTAAAAGTTTTCTTTCTTGGTTAAAAGTGGCATATTGAATGGTATGAGCCAAAGCCTGTTGATAGGTTTTAGTTTGTGTAACATCTATCATGGTTTCTTGGCACCAGTTCTGGAGGGATTGATTGGTTAATGCACATCAGTCGAGTTTACCAGTTTTTTATTTGCATAATCAGAAAAAATCAAGGATTTAAAATACAATTTTGTCATCATTGGACTTTTCTTCATTTAAAGATACTTCCTGAATTTCACTATTTCCAGATATCTTATAATATCCATTAAAATCATCATATGGAACAAAAAATGTGTCATTATGGTATTCTGAAAAATGCTTTAACTTGTCTAAGAATACAGAAAGATATATCTCCGCTCTATAAATCTGAAGTAAACTTTTTACAGAACCGCAAACATCTGATATAACGCATAAACATTCTATGTCGTCATCAATCAAAATTTCACTTAATTCACATAGTTGACAAACAAATATTTTTTCTTCATCTAAACAAAAAATATTTTGCATTAAATATTTAGCTTTACTTACATCGTATTTATTGTTAGAATAAAAATCTATCATTTGTTTAACTCTTGAAATATTTCTAAAACTTTATTTTGGGTAGTTTTATCTATACCCATATTACTCAATATCTGCTTGGATTTTTGACTATTACCAAATTGATTATAAACCCCCAATACTTTGTACTCAGCTCTATTTAAGGTATAAAATCCTGTGCCAGATATGGGGTACAGTGTACCGTCATGATGCCCATAAATCCTACCATTGACATGGAACTGGTTATTTATAATGGTTGCTTTTCCATCTCTAATTGCTTGAACATCGGCAGAAATATCTACAGCTTTTCTGTTAACAACAGTATTTTTCTCTTTTGCAACACTCTTTTGAGTTACTTTATCTGCATAATGTCTTGTATTGATGGTTTTTAAATTGCTCAAATCACAACAATCCGCATTATGCACCCACACACCCAATCTACCCACAGGGTTATTTATCTGCTTGAAAATTAAATATTTTCTAATTATTAATATTATTTCTAAGTAATTTTACATATTCAAAATTTTGCAAATCATCTTTTATAGATATTAAATCTTTGATAAATTTTTCTGTCTTTTCTGATGTTTCTACTATCCAATCATTTATATCAATTTCTGAACTTGACATTATTTCACATAAAGGATGTGAAATAATGTCAATCGGATTGGATGTGTTAAAATTTTTTTCATACTTTATATCATATATTTTTAATTTATTACCAATTCTATTAAATAAAATAGAATTTACATACTGGTCATTATCCAAATCATAATCAAGCGTGTTACAATTATTATTGCTTAATAATTTAATATTAATTAATTGAATATTAAAAAACCAATTGAACAAATCATCATTAAATTTAAGTAAATCAAATAATTCATCGTCAAGCATACATCTATCTCTCAAGGATAGACCAAAATCACTTTCAATCACAAAAACGCCATATATGATTGGCTTTTCACAAATATTAGTACTGCAGTCATATATAGATTCTTCGTTTATCCTATATTCAATATTTATCATATTATAATCTCCATTAATTAAAAATCTTTTAAATCATATTTATGATTTCCGTATGCTGTAGAAACTTTACCTTCATTGGATATATTTATGGTAATCTTTTCTCCACGATATAGTACACTATGATTTCCACTTAATACATTGTTCTTTATAGCATCTTGTCTTGCGTATTCAGTTGCTTTTATAATAGTTTCATTACTCCAATTCTTATTAAAAAAGTTCTATCACCAATATTTAACATCTTAATGGCTTCTTCTTTTGTTTTACCTGTTTTATTAACAATCGCTTCTATTTGCTTTTTAACTAAATTATAATCGTGTCTATTGCTGATATGGTCTGTTGTCGATTTACTTAATGGTTTTGAAAGGTTTTCTATCGGCTTTTGCTGAACCCCACAACATCCATCATTATGCACCCACACACCCAATCTACCCACATGGTAGGTGTGAAAGTCATTGACTTCGATGTTATAGACGGTATCGGTGTGGTTGGGTAGTAGGTATTGGCTTATAACTTCTACTTCTTGATTGTTTCTATCAAGCAGTATCATGCCTTGTTCTAGCAAGGAGGCTTTTAGCCAGCCTGTGTCTTTAATCCAAAATGAGGACAGCAATCTTGATTGATTATATACTATACTTTTTCATAAACTCAAATTCATCTTGATAGTTTTCCAAAGGTGTCATCTCTAACCATTCTTTGGGAATGTAATCGCTTTCAATTTGAATTTGATAGCCATGATACCATGCCAGTTTAGTATAAAGCGTTGCTGGAGTATCTATTAAATCTTTTGTATAACCGCTTTCTAAATCCATGCGTTGTCTGCGATTAAAAGTTTTGGTTTCTAAAAGTTGGGAAATAGCATTTATCATACCATCAATATCCCCTTGAGAAAGAGATAAGTAAAAAGTGTGGTCAATTAAGTAGTTTTTGCCACGACCCGATGTCGGTGGATCTGCTAACACTTTCTCACAACGCTCTTGTAAAACTTTCCAATCTCCACGTAATGCAATAAAAAATTGTTTGGTAAAAAATTGCTCTGATTTAGGGTTGTCCGCAGATTGACTAAAAATATGAGCTAGATTTGAGTACCATTCAATCAGTGGTTTATGATTGGATAATAGAAACCACAACCCTTCAAACGCTCTTTTTTCATAGGCATATTCTTGACCTAAATAATCATAGGGTGATTGAGCCATCACATATTGTAGTTTTGCATAGTTATAAGCATAATTTTTAGTTTCATTAATATCGTGTTTATGGAACCAATTTATAATAAGTTTCATTAATATTAAATCTTGGAATGCTAAAAAACACCATGAAAAATTGTCTTTTACATCAATAATTCTTTGAGTTAAGTTTTTTTCCCTTTCAGGATCATCAATCCAACTTGAATTCCAATAATCTGACACATAAGCCAATCTTAATTGAAATTTCTTTTTATCGAGATTTTTCATTTTCATATTAACTCCAAATTACTTTTTAGGCTTAACTGTAAAAGGTGTAAATAAAACATTACCAGTTTTTTTATCCACACCAATAACAGCTGTTTTTAATTTACCACTATCAAGGGCTTTTTCGATAGCTTTTCTAGCTGCTGAATTTATAGGTAAATTTGGCAGGGTAGCTCTAATAGCATTTTCACTTAATTGAACACCTGCGTTGCTAGTTCCTAATTTAGTTGCTCCGCTATTAGCAAGTTGTTTGGAATCTATGATGATAACTGTACCATCTGTATTTTGAATGACATGGTCAAAACCTTTATTACTACCACCATGATATTTTGCACCTGCTAACTCTTTATAACCACTATCTTTTAGAATTGAACTAGTCAGTTTCTCTGTTTTTTCGCCACCTTTATCACCTTTCATGATTTCATCAACCATTTTTTGTTGTTGTGGGGAAAGTTTCCTTTTTTCTACTAAACCACCATGAGTATCCATGAGTTTTCCACTAATTCTACCTGATGGGGTCGTACTTGCAGGTGATAAAGTTTTTGTTTTATCAACAACTTGATTAACTTCACAACAATCCGCATTATGCACCCACACCCCATATTCACCAATATGGTAGGTATGGAAGTCTTGTACTTCAAAGTTGTAGACGGTGTCGGTGTGGTCTAGCTTTGTTTGACTGATGATTGTAACATTAGGCAGACCATGTTTGTCAAGTAGGGTCATGCCTTGTTCTAGTAAAGAAGCTTTAAGCCAACCAATACCTTCTACCCAAAATGGGTGTTCTTTAGTGGTTTTAAAGGTTTCTGTGGTGTGATTGCTGTGTCTGACAACAACTTCATAGATTTCTTGATTGGGCGTGACTTTGGTGGCAATGACAGGACGGTAGTCATACTCATCGCCAAACTCTTGTCTTGACCAAATTAAATCACCATGAGTGATGGTTTCAATGGGTTTTAGACCATCAGTGGTATGGATCAGTGTGCCTGCGGTGAAGCAATAGACGGTACATGCGTGGTTGACGGTCTTGGATTGCACAGCCTGTACAACCCTCTTGCCACCTGATTTAATAATCTTGTAGCCATACTTTCCAATATTGCCAGCAATGGCTTGCGTAATGTACGATTCGCCCTTTTCTTTTGCTAGCTTATCAACACTGGTTTTGCCATCAGTTAAGGCTTTAATGTCTTGATAGACTTGATAAGCGGTATAGACCTTATCAACTACGTAAATAACCGCTGGAATCGCCGCCCAGAACGCATTGTTTTCTACAGAGGTTTCTGCAGTATTTGCAGCAATTTGTGCATCATACCCTGAATAAGCAGCGATTACAGATGCGGCAAGCTGGCTTTGCTTAATAATTGAGTTTCTTTGTTCGTCTGTTAAAATTAGAATGGTATTACCATCAATATTTTGGTAATATGGCCTAGATAGCTGTCCAGCCACCACCTCACCAACGGCAGCTCCGATTGCTCCAGCCTCACATTGTTTTTGTAATGCACCAGCAGCACAGCCAGTAGCGGCATGGGCGATTTTGTGTAGCAACCAGTTGGTATCTTCAAGCCCTTTGATGCGATTGGCAGCTTCTGATTGTAAGGCTGTGACTAGACCTACCTTTAAGGAATTTTCTAAGTTCTTACTAAGACTCCCACCTTGAATGCCTGTTTGAACCAAAGCAGAAGCTGTGCTGTCAATGATGCTTTTAAATAGTTTGTCATCAAATCCATTTTGGGTGTTTTTACCTAAATCTTTTGCCCAGTCCGTGCCGCCTATTTTTTCTAGTAAGCCTGCTGTAACTGCACCAGTAACAACGCCTTTGACTGTACTATCATCTCCAAGCTCTTTAAATACGGCTTTTAGATTTCCCTGATTGTTAATGAGACTGATGCTGGCTTTTTGACTGATGCTGATTAAAGCTGCTTTTCCTGCTGCTCCTAATGCTGCACTGTTTGTCGCACTCACAATAGATGCCGCAAGTTCCGACCCAAGACCACCTGTCGCATAAGCCACTGCAATCGCCACAATGGCAGCACCAGCACCTGTCAAGCCTTGTTGTTTGTAGTTCCATTCATCGTTACTTAAGATGACTTGTTGCCAGTTGATGTCATCACGATTGATGAGATCGTTTAGATAGCTATACTCTGGTTGACTGGCAAGGGTGATGATTTCATCTTTGAGCTGTCTTTTTTGAGCATCCTTTTCAGATATGGGGATTTGGACATTTAGACCGCCTTTGGCTTCAAAGGTGGGGTTTGTCGGACCTGTAAAGCTTGGCAGCAGGGCAGATTGTTCTATCTTGCCCGTATTTTGTATGCTTTGCCAAATCACAGAGTTGCTATCAGTTTGTGCTTGTTCTTGTAGGGTGCTGATGGCGGCTAATAGATTAATCTTATCACCAGCGTAGAAACTGGCTCCTGACAGATACTCAAAGCGTGTGCCTTCAAGGGTAGTATCACCCTCAGAGCGGCTATTGATGTAGTTTGCCACCAGTGTGGCTGGTAGGGCAGTGATTTGCTGTCTTTGGTTATGATTGTCTGTGGTGTTATAGCGAATGCCTAAGAGTTTTTTCTTGGTATGACTATGCTGTTCATTGCTGTGCTGATTGGTCAGAGCGTATAGGTTGATATCACCTGTGGAGATGAGACGAATATCACCACCTGTGGTTGTCATATCAGCAGCATAGATGTTGATATGACTGTTTGCTTTATTGGCATGGGTTTGCAAGCGTATGTTATTGGCGGTTAGGCTAACCGCATCAGCATCTGCCCACTCGTTGATTGTTGTGGTTGTGGTGTATTTGCGTTTATACCGCTTACCATGTTTGCGTGTGGTTTTATCATAGCCATATTCATGGTCGATGGCAGCATCTAATAACAAATGATGATTGGCAGCAATGGCTAGGTTGCCAGCAGCAGCAACCTGACTGCCTTGCAATACCAGATGTGTATTAGGCTGTTTGGTGGTGGCAGTGATGTTAATGTCTTTGCCAGCGGTCAGTGTGGTTGGCGTATTAAAGGCAATGATGCGATGATAACTATTACCTTGTGAGCCGATTTCATAGTGGTTTTGTAAGCCATCTAAGATGATGCTGGTATTTAGGTTTTGAGAATTTTTACCAGCTTGATTGTTAAACTCATCACTGTTTGGGGCAAATCCTTGAGCATTTAGCGTAATATTGCCAGCAGCATTGATGTTAGCACCACTTGCGATGATGGCATCTTTGGCATGGATGGAGATATCGCCTGTTTGAGTGGTTAGCGATGATGGGATATGTTCATAGCCTGAGGTGTTTTGGGATACCAGCAGAATTTTACGATTTAATTTATCAAGCTTTTGAGTATAGGGTTCATTAATTTTGGGGCTGTCCTAGATAACTAACCCAAACTGCCCTTAACTAATTGTTTTAAAATGGAAATTTGAGATTTAAGGTCACTGTTATTAAAATGCCATTCGCATTCTTTAAGATAAAGCTCAAAGTGTTCTTTGGGAACACCGTTAAATTTGCGTAAATGGCGTTTTGCCTGATTCAAAAAATTCTCTATTCCGTTAATGTGATTTTGTTTTTCTGCAAAGTGCGTACTGTGATTGATTCCAAAGTGATTAAATTCACTAACATCAAGCACATCATAGCTTTCGTAGAAATCTGTGTAAACAATGCTGTCAGGCTTTACTTTTTCTCGTATAATGGGCAATAAAGTGGCTGACTTTGTATTAGGTACGGCAACGGTATAAACCTTGCCATTTCGCTTTAATAAGCCAAATACCGCAGTCTTACCGCTTGCACCACGACCACACTTACCTTTGCGTGTTCCGCCAAAATAGCTCTCATCAGCTTCAACTTCGCCATCTAGCATTTCTAGGTGCTGACTGTGTTGATAGATGAGTAGGCGTAATCGGTGAAAATAGTAAGCAGCTGTTGTTTTATTTACATTGGCTAATTGAGCTGCCGTTCTTGCAGTAACACCTGCAACAAACAGCTCAATGAGTTTGTTTTGTTTGTACTGACTTAGACGACTTTTTCTCACTGGGTTATTTTAACCTAAATGGAGTTTTTAGTCATTATCTAGGACAGCCCCTAAATTTTTAACAAAAATTCACCATAATTTTTTGGCATTAAAACAGCGTCATAACTAATTATATCCATATCGACGGAAACAAATACTCCTTTTGTAGGTTTAAAAATTTCGTCAATATTATAATTTTTATGTAACATTAATAGAAAATTAAAATCATCCGTCTTCCTTATAAAACTACCTGTCAAGGTATCAAAAAAATGCAAATAACATAAACCACGAACCCAAGACTTTAATAAAAAATTCAAATCATTTGTATTTAATATTTTTAAATTATAACGACTTAAATTATTGATTCTTTCTATAGGTTCTTCCATATCGAAAAAATAGTCACTAGAGATTTTTTTCAAGTCTTCAAGAAATATTGCATATCCTAATCTATCTACTGAGAAATAATTTATAAACATATTAATAAATTTTACATGTTGCTTTTCTAACCACAAATAGTGACTTAGTATATCGTCATTTTTGCATTTTATAACATCAGAAATGTCATTCCAAACCTTGCCTGAGAAGTTATAATCAGGTTTAAATCTAGATATGTTATAAAAATTAAACACTGCTAATCTCCTACTCTTTCTAAATGAATATTATAACTACCCAATCTTTCACCAGTCTTACTACTGCCTCTAGATGCTATATTTATTGCTGATCTTTCATCGTTTACTCCCTTAAAAACATCCCCACTATGGCTTGTATTTGAACGTATAAGGTATTTAGGGTTTCCTTTTTTGTTATAAAATAACTTAACTCCACCAATTGTTTTACTTTCATATCCAAATTTAGAAGCAATTTTTTCCAAATCACTAAACGAGTAAGGATTTGTATTTAAACCTCTTTTTTAACAATCATATCAATTTTTTCTTGACGATTGTTTAAATTCGTACCCACAACCAAATCAATAATGGCTTTTGCATCATCAAATGTTAATTGACCATCTGCTAAAGTAATTAAATCATCAACAAGATCAAAACCTTCTTTTCTTAACACATCTTTAAGGTCTTTAATTGTAACCTTGCTATTCTTTACAGCAACTTTGACGAGCTTTCCTGCCATTTTTACAGTCTGAACAACAGCTCTTAAGCTATTATTCTCCACCGCCGCCCCAGCTTCATTCGCTGTGGTATCCACATCAAAGTTAGAGTAGGACAATAGAGCTTGCGATGAAGCCGTAGGTTGTGTTGAGACACAAAATATAACAAAATCAATGAGTTATGACATAATTCTGGGTTATGCTATCGCTAACCTAAGCCTACGAACTATCATACATCATACTTGCGTATGACCATCTGATCTCCTTCATTTTTAATGATTATTTTACATGTATCAAGGCTTAACTCAAGTCCTATCTTGATAAGATTTTCATCAATAATCATGCGTGCGTCATAAATACATGTTGAGTCTTTTAAGTTTAAAAAATCAAACATATCTTTTATTTTTATCACACCGTAATCACCCATATCAACTTTCTGCAAACAATTGCCTGCTGTTATATCCAAAGACTCGCCATCTTCATTGCAGGACACTGTTATGGCAGCATCATCAATTATGAGGCAAATATCCACAATGTCCTCCATAAAAATTTCTTGTTGATAACTATCCACAAAGTAAATACTTGCCATTACATTTTTCAATGTTTTTCCAATAATTTGTTTCACATCTACCATAATTACTTACCCAAAGCTTTTTTTACGGATGTATTATTGATGCCATTTTTTAAAATAGTAACAAAAGTACCATCTGTTTTTGTAACTACAACATCATTGCCCTTGATTCTAAAATAAACATTGCCCCTCGACCCATTAGAACCCTGACCTGCAAAATCACCCAAGACAACCATCTCTGGTTTTAGAGCTATATCATTAATTATCCGAACAACCATAGCTCTATCTTCAGATTTTGATGGATCTCCACCAAAATCACTGACATGTTTACCAAGTTTTTTTCCAAGTTGTTTGTTTTCAAATTTAAAATCTGGAATATTGGATATTCTAACAATATTTTCACTTGTTGCAGTATTGGCAGGCTTTGATGTAGAGCTTGAACTAGAAGTGGGTTGAATTTTGCCAGACTTTCGACCAGCTGGCGTTAAATTATTCACAAAATTCAACGCATGCTCTGCAATTTCTTTATCTGTAGCATAACGCTCCCCATCTCTTAATTCGCAAGTCAACCCAAATACTTCATAACAAACTATCCAATGCCCTTTTTCATTAATTTTATGGATGGCATTATTCTCCACCGCCACTCCAGCTTCATTCGCTGCGACATCCACATCAAAGTCATAGAGCAGGGCAATAGAGCCTGCGGTGAGTTTTGCGGTGTTTAAGATTTTGTTGTTTATTCTTCTATTTCGGGATTTATAGGAGAAAGAAATTTATCTTTATGCAGGTAAATATGACCCTTTTTTAAAGAGCAAACAACAAAATTGTCTGGGTTTTTCTCATCTTCATCATTTAGAATATAAATCAATCCATAAGAGCCTATAGCGTGATTAGAAATCCATTTTAAGAATGAAAATAAATATTCATAAGATGAGTCTAAATGATTGGAATTGCCAAAAATGGAAATTTGATAACTTCCATTTTTTTGCCCTTAAAGAAAAATCAATGTCAACAACATTTAACATATTGCTTAATGCATTTTGTATGTTTTTTATAATGGTGTTCATATCAAAGACGCCCTCATCCTTCTCGGAGTAGCAGTCTCTAATCACAACCCAACCATGAATCTCAATCATAGAAACTCCTTAAAATGGATTGGTGTCTATTACCACTTTAACACCATAATATTTTGAATACTCATTTAATTTTCTGATAGTATCTGGATGTGCTGATCCATTAAAATGATAGTAAACAATTTTTCCGTTATCTCTTGCTGCCTCAAAGGTTGCTTTTGCCTGATCTCTACCGGACTTATTGAATTTATAATTACCTGGTTTTGCTTGAGCGATATATCTAAGACTAATAGTATCAAATTCTCTATCTCTGTTCTTATATCTAACTCTAGGCACTCCCCCTAATCTGGCAGCCAATTTGTCAGCCCGTAGGTTGGGTTGAGCTTTCGAAACCCAATAAAATCAATGGGTTGTACCATAAATGCTGGGTTACGCTATCGCTAACTCAGCCTACGAGCTTTCTTGAATTTCAGGAAATGAATCGCTTAAAACCTCAACAATGTGATGAAAAAATATTAATCGATAGGTGCTTATATTTTCACCATAGATACCATAATTTTGATTATTAAACCAATCATAAAAATCACCTTTTTCTGATTTAAACACCCAAGATTTACCATCCAAATTATGCTCACTCAATATTTTTAAAGCATAGCTTTCAAAAGTCAATTGATAACTTAAAAAACTCCTAAAAGAAATTATCATTTTCTGTGAATTAGAATCAATTTTTATATACAAAACATCATCTATGACTTGTATAGTTTCAAGATTTCCAAATTTAATATTTATCAAAGGGGTAATATCTTGCCATGTATTCATTTTTAATCCTAATCAGTATTGTATCTAATTTCAATTTTTCTTGGCTGAGATTGAATCTCTAATGTAGGTCTACCATCAGAACTTCTATTTCTTACAATCACTTTGGTTCCATCTTTCATCTGACCAATCCTGCCAAGATTATTTATTGGTCTAACATTGCTCAGTTCCAATAAATCAAATTCTCTATTTGCTTGTAAAAGACCACCATCTTTTTCGTATTGGTCAGTCCTACCTTTTGTGACCCTCCCTTTTTTGGCATCGGATATTATATTACCAAGAATTTGATTTTGGTCGATTATTCGATTGGTATTGTTTTGGGGTGTTTGTCGAGAACTTGAAAAGCTAGCTCTATTAACGCGACCAGTCGCCGAAGCAATACCCGAATGAACAACTTCTATACCACCTTGTATGATAATACAGTCTGCAGGGTATGACGAATTGCAGTTTACTACATGATTATTGCGACTTTGATAGATTGTTAGACTTCTTTGTATTTCAGGGTATTCATGAAATACATCTTTTAATTCGTTAAATTTTACATTGCTGTAGTCATGCTTAATTTTATTTAAACAACCTGTTGTTGGGTTGTTTTGACAGTGTAATATTTCTTGATAGTTATCATTTGCCCATTTGGCTGCCAAACTACCAAAGTAGCGCATTTTTTCATCAAGTTCAGCATCGGACAATCCTCTTCTTTTGGTGGCGTTGATCAACCTTATTAATTCATTAACATCCGACTGCTTTAACGCATTATTCTCCACCGCCTCCCCAGCTTCATTCGCTGCGGTATCCACATCAAAGTCATACAGTAGGGCAATAGAGCCTGCGGTAAGGCGAGCGGTGTTTAATACTTTATTGTAGTCATCTGAGCCTGGTTTTATCTCACCAGATTCAAATCGCTGTCTTAACTCTCCTGTTACTAACCAATCACCCACCATCTCACCGATGATAGCACCGACAGCCGCTGCCTCGCAAGACTGGTCTTTGGCTTTGGCAGAGAGGCAGCCTGTTAGGCCTGCGGCAAGTTTGTAAGAGAGATTGCTGATAAGCTTGCTGGTGGTGGCGATATCTATCTAGGGGTTTGACACCATGTGTATAAACGCTCCTGCGGTAGGTAGCGTAGGTGGACTAAGCCCACCCTACATGACTACCTCAACCCGGTCTATACGGGCTATGCTTAAAAACCTACAAAGACCGCCTTACATAAGCAACGATATACTCTGGATTAGCAGCGAATAAAAATAAGTTTTGTGAACTCGTCATCACGCAAAACTCGGTATGATTATCAGTAGCAAGAGCACCCATAAAATCACCAAGCAACATGTAATAATATTCAGCGTTACAAGGAGTTTCGGCAATCATCGGTGGAGTGTACCATTCAAGTGTTTCAATAATGGCTGTGCCTTTTTTTTCAGAATCGGAAAAGAAGATAAGCGTATCGTCTATTGAACAATAGCTTTGTAGCAACATTGGAATTACCACTTCACAATAATTGGTTTCAAACTCCAAATCATCATCGGTAAAATCAACAGCATAAGGAAATTCTAGCTTGCTATAACCAGCCCTAACAAATAATTCATCACGAATATCTCGATTATAAGTTTTTAAAAAATCATACAGCAGCTTGACTGATTGTTCTGTTGGATTAAACAGCGGCTTGATTTCATTCAAATTTAGATTAAAAAATGGCAGGTGGATTTCTTGGTTTGTCATGATAATTTACCTTGTTGGATAGCGAATTTTTAATGCGGGTGATTTTTTGCCAGGCGGGGTAAAATCAATCGTTGTTCCTTCCGGATTGCTTTTGGATACAGTGCGAAGTTGTACCTTTGAACCGTCTGGCAAAATAACAGTTTGAATTTCGGAGCCATCTTTTGCTGTTCGGGATGCAACTTGCAAATTCTTCGAAATTTTCTTAAAATCAGCGACAGGATCTCTGCCTGACGGCAAATCAATATTGGTAAGACTTTTGCCGCTTGATGTGTCCTTACCAAAATAAATGATGTCATTTATTTTATCTTTAGTGTCTTGTGATACTCCTTGGTAATTGCGGACGGTGGGAGTGCTGACTACAGTAACCTTACTATTTTTTTGACTTTTCTCTGAATTATTTACTTGCTTTCGATTACCACCCCTAACCGACCGCCTCGCAACCGCATCATAAGCTTCTACAACAGAACCTGCAATTTGATGGCCTGCAGTAGCTATAGCAGCTCTTGGCCCATGAATATAAGTAATAAGCGAGCTTTCCAACTGATATAAATACCTAGGAGTGCCTGCATGTTCAATCATATATCGATATTTTTGAGCTCTTAAATGATTACGACAGGCATTATCTGTACACTGACGACTATAATGCTCAATAATGTGTGTAACGCCTTTTTTCCACTCGGCTATTTCTTGAGAAGTCATGCCAGCATGATCATAGCTGATATATTTCCATTGATGTATGATCGAATCACAAGCTGCAGAAGGTCCAGGGGAGCAAAATCTATTATAATGCAGACGAAAGTTTTGTATGTCACCAAATTTTACTAAAGCATTATTCTCCACCGCCACTAAAGCTTCATTCGCTGCGGTATCCACATCAAAGTCATAGAGTAGGGAGATGGCACCTGCGGTAAGGCGAGCGGTGTTTAGGGTGTTGTTGTTATCAGATGCTAAAAATTTTGAGCATATTTTTTCATTAAATTATAGATATCAAACACCCATTGCTCTTCATTTTCTGTTGGCAACCAACTTTCCAAAATGGTTCTATTAGAGCCATCGCCCATCATGCTATGAACATTGCCACCTTTTTTGAGCATCAGTTCAAGTACATCCAACCTATCTTTGGTATAGCCAACCATGGATAAAGGTCTCAATCCATCTTTATTAGGAATATTGGAGTCAGCCCCTGCCTCCAGTAAGGCGATAGCAGCATCAGCATTCTTTGACCGCATGGCATAGTGTAATGGGGTCATACCATAAACATCTTGGGCGTTGATAGGAATACCTTGGTTGATAAGATAGCTGATGGTGACAGGTGGTGGCTCATCAGGATTCATAGAATCCGTGACTTTGTGAAGCCAATTTTTTTTATCTCTATTGACAGTGGATAAGTTGTGTTGGGGGTGTTGTTTTAATAAATTTTCAGCAAGAGTAATATTGCCTAAACATAATGCATCTAAAATCTCCACACCGCTCATATCATAACTCATCATCTAATACCTCTTTTGCGTTTAAATTCATTGATATCATTGATGATGTCTTGTAAATCACCATTGCCAGGTTTCTCATTGCGATGACCCATATTATCCGATGCGTTTTCAAGTCTAAAATAATCAGGACGAGAATTAATCAAGTCATTAAATTGAGTTTGGGTCAGACCTGTTTGCTCTGCAACTAACACTAATCATCTGTATTTATTAAAAATCTACAGCCTACGAGTATATCAAACTTAATTGTGCTCAAAATGGAATACTAAGTTAGATTCATCAAACTCAATCAATCCCATGGATTTCAAAAATTCTTTTTCATCAAGCTGTCCATTTTCCAAAAAACAAGATTTGCTGACAAATAGGCAATCAATCCAATCTTCATTTGGGATTAACTTGCGAAGCTCATTAACAATATCCATTTCCAATTTGTTGTTAAAATTTTTATTTAATAAATCATTGACCAACGAGATAATATATTTATTTCGCTTATACTCATCAGAAAGTTCGTATTCTTCTATTTTTTGGAAAAATTTTTCATAATCTAGTCCATTTTCTTTTGTGCAATAGTCGTTAGTCCAGAAGATATAGTCACCCCATTTTGGGTCTGGCAATATGTCATCCAATTCAAGCATAATATCATTCTCTCTGTCTTCTGAACTTTCAGCATTTAACAATTCTTGTATTAAAGACTTTGCTTTGATGATTTTTTCTGCATTTAGATTACTCATTTTTTACCTCTCTTACTTGTTTTATCAGCATGATCTTTGGGAGTTCTGATAATAATATTATCAAGATTGTAAATTGTATCACCATCTCTGATTTCTATGTTATGATCTAACTCATATCTTTTGTTATTGCCATTATACTGAGATTTTGGAGCAATTGGAGCATTACCTTGTCTCATAAGGGCTAGATTTTGTGGGTTAAAATTTTGAGCAACTGCAGGGTCATTAGCCATTTCTTTCCAAAAAGCACTTCTAAATTCATCAAAATTGCTAAAACTTCTCCCTGATAATTTATCAGCTACTTGTTTTGGCACGGGAGCGGAGTTGCCACCTTTAAACAAACTCTCTCCGATTTTTAATTCTTGCAAACTCGTTGATGAAAATGCTTTTCCTGGACTACTTCGTCGCTCACTTGCTTTTTTTGGTGATGGTAATGTGCCAGCAGGAGTTATCTCTCCACGCTCCACTTTTTTAATAACCTGAGCACCATTAATTTTTGTCGCTCTTCCTTCTGCCTTTAAAACATCCACACCCTCTTGAATGGCACTTTTCATGCCCTTCACATCATTGGCGGATTTGGCAGTATCATAAGCTTTTTTTGCTTTATGAGCTTTTTGAGCTACATCCCCCAAACCAGGTATAAGACCTATGGTTGCAAAAACATAATCACCAGCAGTTTGAGCCTCTGCAAAGCCTTGTATGTCACCGACAATGGGAATAAAGCTAGTACCGATTAAGATGTACTGCTTGTTACGACTGATGGCTTCATACAACTCAAGACTGTAAGAGCCGTCAGTATTATTTACGATTTCATCCCATTCATTGGGATACATCTCTGCAAAAGCATTATTTTGAACCGCCTCCGCTACCACACCAGCAGCCACATTGACATCTTCACCAGCATAAGCAGCAGTGATGCCTGCAATCAGTTTGGCTTGGCTTATGAGTTTGTCTTTTTGTGCTTGGGTTAGGGTGTTTGGGTCATCTACTTGATAATCACCCCACATCTCACCAACGACAGCACCGATGCTGCCTGCTTCACAACGATTTCCTGCCGCTTTGGCAGATAGACAGCCTGTCATGCCAGCGGCAAGTTTATGAGCGACATTACTGATAAGCTCTGTATTATTGATGTCTAGTGGTTTGACACCATGAGTATAAATACCAGCTGCTGCGGCATCCACCAGTTGATTGGTCAGATGTCTTTTTAGGGACTCTTCTAGGCTTTCGCCATAGATTAAGCTATCTGTCAGAGCGTGACCTGCACCTTGTACAAAGGCACGAGTGAATTTATCACCGATGGTGGCAGTGGTCGAGATATCTACTTGCAGAGTCTGAGCTAAGAATTTATCCAGACTGGCAGTTGCCCCAGCTGTCAGCACGGCTCTTGCCATATTTTTGGCAGTTTGTGATTTACCTAGGTCTTTGAGTGTTTTATTGACATCGCCTTTGTTATTGACTAGGGTAGTACCTGCTTGGGTGACTAAGGAGGTGAAGGCAGCATTTGCCATTGCTGCTGTCGCAGAACCTGCTGTGACAGATACGCCCATCGAGCTTAGCACAGACACACCGCCACCAGCCGTTACCATCGATAAAGCAATCGCCAGTAGTGCTGCTCCTGCTGGGGAGAGTCCTTCTTGTTTGTAGTCCCATTCTTCTTGGGCAAGTCTGATGGCGGTGAAGTCCACATCATCACGCTGGATGATGTCACTTAGGTAGTCAAAGCCTGGGTTGTGGCTTAGTCGTGTCAGGACATTGACCAGATGGTCTTTGTCATCTGGGTCGTCTTTGTTGATGGGTACTTGTACAGCCAGACCACCTGTGGCATTGAGAGTGGGGGTAACGCCAATGAATGAGGGCAGCTTGGCATCTTCATTGATATAACCCGACTCTAAAATGGACTGCCAGACTAGATTTTCAAATTGGCGAGATTGACTGACGCTGACGGTTGTGCTGATGGTGTCTAGGATGATCCTAGCATCAGCCACTGCTTTATCACCCACACCCGCCGTGACGCTCGCCCCTTGTAGATTGGCAAAGCGAGTGCCTTGTAGCTGGGTATTGCCTCCTGACTCACTTTGACTATAGTTAGCAATCAGGCTGGTTGGCAGCTCGCTGATGATTTGCTTGCTGTCTTTGGTATTGACTTTTCTATATTTGATGCCAGCAAAGCTAGAAGTCGTTTTAGACTCCACTTCTTTGACATCCACTTCCTGTACAGCATAAAGACCCAAAGCTTCGCCAGCCTTAAGCTGAATTTGACCTGCTGGTGCATTAAATTCAGTAGCATAGGCATATAGATTATCATTCGCCTGCACTGAGATGGCATTGGCGTTTAGCTTGACTGCCTCGCTATCGGCGATTTGCTCTGTGGTAGTTGTGACAGTCACTTTCTTTTTGACACCACCCCAGCTTTTTTTCTTGAAAGTGTTGGTTTCTCTATCATAGATACTGTCTTGACCAGCTTGCAGAATGGTACTGCCAACACTTTGGATGGTAATGCCAGCATCGCCTGCTTGATAAGTGCCGCCTATCAGTAAGATGTTGCTGTCTGATGCTGGCTGTGATGAAGGGTTTCCTGTTTGGGGGTTGCTAATGGCTTGGATGACAATACCATCTTTGGCCGTGATGGTGCTTGGCTGATAATTTTTATGCAATGCATAAGCATCATCTTCAAATTCACCACGCTCATAGACATCGTGCAAGCCCTCAATACTAATAGCAATATCGATGTTTTGGACAGGTGGTATTTGTGACAATAACCGTTTAAACTCGGTCAATTTATCAGTGTCGCCACCCAAAGCGGCTGCATAGGTGCTTTTGAGCTTGGCTTTATGCTCGTCAAGCTTGGTATCGCTATCAAAAGCAGCCTCATCAAAGACAAGCTTGTCAATGATGGCGTTGGCTGTTTGTGTATCTGTATTGCCAGTTTTCTTGCCAAGTAGCGGAAAAGGCATTGAAGCCACTGCTAGCCGCAATGTTAGCCGCTTTAAGTCAAAAGGCAACAAAAAACAGTGGAAAATACACAAATCCAATCGTGATGGCAAGCCTTACAAATCTAAACCGCCAAGCATACAATCCAAAGCCAAGCTTGAGAAGATGAACAAAGAAACGATGAAGGCGTATGAGCAGTACGCCAAAAAACTGCCTGAAGGCGCAGTCAAAAAAACCATTAAAGAATTAGTCAATACCAGCCAAGATAAGGGGCGATAAATGCGATACTTACTATGTTTAGTGGCATTAGGTTTGTCAATACAAGCTTATGCCGACAATACAATCATCATCAAAAATCCGCTCGATGTGAAAATATCGGATGGCGATACACTAAGCTTTCGCATGAAAGGCGATAATGTGCGTGTGCGTTTGGTGGGTATTGATGCACCTGAAAGCAAGCAGCAGTATGGGCGTGAAAGCGCAGCGCAGCTCAAGCATTGCTTGCAAGGTAAAGATATCAAAGTCACCTACAAGAAAAAGGACGGATACGGTCGTTTGCTGGGTAAATTGGTGGTCGATGGGCGTGACTGCAATTACAACCAAGTCGCCGCTGGTGCTGCATGGTGGTATGAAGACTTTGCCAATGAGCAAATTCCCATTGATCGCCAAAAGTACCGCTATGCTCACTACCATGCACAACATAAAAAACTGGGCTTGTGGGGTGCTGGTGATGTGGTCAAACCGTCCGAATGGCGCAAAGCCAATAAATAAATGAAAAGTTCTAGATAATTTTTCTATTTAGTTCAATTAACATTATTTCAGAACAGGAAGTTGATGTATTAAACTCTCAAAAGATCCCCTTGCTAATCTTAATTCTTTATATGTAGAACCTAAGTCAAATGAATAAAATATCCTTTCAGTTTTTCCGCTAAATCCAATATAAATAACCAGGCACCCATAGGAGTAATCATCTGATGCTATTCCAGTTAATTCTGTTGTCTCTATGGAAATTAAATTTGGTAACTCAAGATTATTTAATAATTCTATATCAAATTCTTTTTCACCAAACTCCTGCCCTGTTGTACCGCCACTATAATAGGGTTCTGTTATACTATTTTTTAAATTTGAAAAAATAGTGTGTAAATTATAATTGTCCAATGGCTCCTTTGGGTACCATACTCCATCAAAATAAAATGAAGCACTGCCAAAGTCAGAACCTAAATTTTTATTTAGGCACCATTTTATGCCAATTTTTTTCAAAGGATCAAACAATTCATACGTTGTCATATTATTTTAACCTTTTATTACTTTTATGCTCTGGAAATAACCTTTTCAAAGTAGCCTTTTGTTCATTTGTGAGTTGTAATGGAGCTGATTTATCAGCTGTTGAACCAGCCCAGTGCCAACCATCAGGAGAGTTAGAATTCATAAAACGGTGTATATCGCCATTTTCATCAACAGAAAATCTTTGTTTTCCAATTATTTTACTTTCTTCAAATAATTCAAAAGAGTTTCTCGGCTCAATACCAGCATTCGGACGATTTCCTGTTTGACCTAATGTATGTTTTGGGTTTGACTTATAAGTTTCACCAATTTTTTCCGACTTTTTAGCTTCAGCAACTGGCAAAGGAGACGTTTTAACATCAACCCCACAACAATCCGCATTATGCACCCACACACCCAATCTACCCACATGATAGGTGTGGAAGTCATCTACTTCAATATTATAGACGGTGTCGGTGTGGTTGGGTAGTACAAACTGGCTTATAACTTCAACTTCTTGATTATTTCTATCAAGCAGTATCATCCCTTGTTCTAGCAAGGAGGCTTTTAGCCAGCCTGTGTCTTTAATCCAAAATGGGTGTTCGGCTGTGGTTTCTAGGGTTTCTATGTCTCCTTGATGGTTTTTGACCGTTACTTGGAAAATGGGTTGGTTAGGCGTTGCTTTGGTGGCAATGACAGGACGATAGCCATATTCTAGGGTAATGTCATTTCTTGTCCAAATCAGCTCACCACCTGTGAAGGTTTCAATGGCTTTCAGACCTTTATCAGTTTCAATCAAGGTACCTGCAGTAAAGCAGACTGTGCCAGTGGTGCAGGTAGCTGTATTCCGACTGGTTTTGCTAGCTGTTTCAGGTTTAGGTGTCGGTGTTCTAACCCCTCTTGCTGAAATTGCAGGAAAAAATACTCCACTTTCAACGTTTCTCTTAAACTGTGCAAGATTTAAACAACCATTTCCAGAACTTTCATTACAATATGCCAAATCATGATTTCTTTGGGCATAAGCCAATACTTGATTATACGATTCTGGAATGATGCTAACCTCCCTCAAGAGGGCTGTATAATCTGTTTGTTTTAGTCTATTTTGTATACGAGGTAGGCAAGAAGATGCTTGAGGGCTACTGATACAAGCATCAAACTCTTTGTATGTTTGTTCACTGTTTTCTGCCATTGCTGGCATAATTACTTCTTTGATGAAAGTATATTCATCAAATTTTTTTGTTCTTCTATTTTTTTCAATTAATTTTAAATATATATTAAGATGTTCTTGATATAGTGTATTATTCACCACAGCATGTTTAGCACTCTGTGCTGCCACATCCACATCAAAGTCATAGAGTAGAGCCACAGAGCCTGCGGCAAGTTTTGCGGTGTTTAGGATTTTTTGTTTATCATCATCACTTAGGATAAGGACTTTCTCACCATCAGGTAGGGTGACTTCATGAGCATTGCTCATCCAATCACCCACCATCATCTCACCAATCATTGCTCTTCTTCACAAGACTTGTTTTTGGCTTTACTAAATAGGCAGCCTATTAGTGCTACAAAGTTGGCTTGTAGGCTGGATTAGTCTTGAGAAAACCCAATATTATCAAGGGTGTGCCCTTAAATTTGCTGGAAATTGATTAGCGTTTAAACCAACCTACCGTGCTTCAATGCCCACTTTTGCATTCTGAGTTTCTTGATTGCCACGACAAGGTCAGATATACATAAGGAGTATTCTCAGGTGTTATGCCATTACCTACAATTAACACTATACCTTCCTTACAATACAAAGTTTCATTTACGCCATGTTTGTTCAATTTCCACTCATTCTTTTTTATATTTTCATGTATTGTTTTTATAATATACTCATTTGGATGATAATAATAATAATTAAATGTAACAGCCCCACCGTGTCTATCTAGTTGCCATTGTCTATCTGGCTTTGGCAAGTTATATACAAGACTATCCATTAATGCTGGAAATTTAGTAGTCAATAACTGCTTTCTATCACGATCATTGTGAGGTTTTGACTCATAAAAATCCTTTATCTCAATTACCATATAAAATATAAAAGCAGTGGCAATTATAATATGTAGATATCCGTTGGATCTCATTATTATTTACTCTTTAAGGACAATTGATTTATATCAGCTTGAGAAAGTTGTAAGCCTGTATATTTTAAAGATCCACCTGACATGCCAATTTGGGGTGTACCTACACCATAAGTAACAATGGTGTTGGTTTGAGTTTTGGATATGCCAGCACAAGCTGTATAGCATGCTTGCATATTAAAAGATGACCCAGCGATAATTTTATCTAAATCATCAGCTGAATAATTTCCCCCAATTACATTGCCAAAATTAATTGAGGTTGCTACGCCAGTAAGTATAGATGATGAGGCTGAAACTTCAAATTTGTCAGTAGCATATACCTTGCCATTTTTGGCGTTAATAACCATTGTATAACCATAGATAGAGCCTGATACATTTGTAATTATCATATCTCCAAACTTGGCTATAGCGGAATTCTCACCAAAAATGTCTCTTTTCGTATTCCTGTGTTGTTGCGGGTGCTTCCCTGTCGCATTCCACCTCACCGCCACTAAAGCTTCATTCGCTGCGGTATCCACATCAAAGTCATACAGTAGGGCAATAGAGCCTGCGGCAAGTTTTGCGGTGTTTAGGATTTTTTGTTTATCTTCATCACTTAGGATAAGGACTTTTTCACCATCAGGTAGGGTAACTTCATGAGCATTGCTCATCCAATCACCCACCATCTCACCTATGATAGCACCGACAGCCGCTGCCTCGCAAGACTGGTCTTTGGCTTTGGCAGATAGACAGCCTGTTAAGCCTGCGGCAAGTTTATGAGCGACATTAGTGATAAACTCTGTATCATTGAAGTCCAGTGGTTTGACACCATGAGTATAAATACCAGCTGCTGCAGCATCCACCAGTTGATTGGTCAGATCGGTAGGTTGGGCTCTGCTTGCAAACCCAACAGATTCAATGGGTCGTATCTGAAATGTTGGGTTTCACATTCGTTCAACCCGACCTACTGTGCTGTCTCGCCAGTGTAATTTTATGGTTGATAAAATGTTACCCAAGGTTCAAAATACTCCCCATAAATTTCCACATTAAATTTCATATTGGGGTATTTATTTGATAAATAGCACTCCCAGTTGTTTTTAATTAGGTTTGCAATATTCATTATGGTTTCATCGGATGAGTTATCCATATTATTAAAAAATATCTCTGCAACGTTTGTAGAGTTCCAGTCTTTTTGTCTTTCTGAGTCAGATCTATCAATAGGGTCTTTTTTTTCATAACCCTCTCTAATAATCACTTCTTGTTCACCGTCTATATCAAAAAACACCCTATCGCCTATTTCAAAGATTTTTGGTGTTAATACATTAAGAAATATCTCTATGTCTTCAGGGTAAATCTCAAGATTCATATAGGTACGTAAACTAGAATCTGAATTATATATAGAATCTTGCATTTCTTGCTGCCATTTTTTAAACTTCCAATTATTGGTAAACATTATTTAATCCTCTTTAATATATTGAATTTCATCGGGTCTAGCTGGTCTTGGATTTCCTCTAGGGTTATGCACCTTGACTTCGCCATTGGGTAGATAGTTCCTACCGTATTCTATCACATGAGGAGTGGGGACGCCTCCATGAGCTTTGCCTTTCATATCAACACGCTTAAGAATCATACCTTTACTGTCATATACTGCATAGCTTGTGATAGTGCCGTCATTATCTTGTCTATATAATACAGCATTGGGTTTCTGTCCAGTGAGCTCAAATCGACGGATGGAGGTTCGTGTTGCACCATCCAATGGCTTTTGACTTTTCTCTGAATTATTTACTTGCTTTCGATTGACACCCCTAACCGACCGCCTCGCAACCGCATCATAAGCTTCTACAACAGAACCTGCAATTTGATGACCTGCAGTAGCTATAGCAGCTCTTGGCCCATGAATATAAGTAATAAGCGAGCTTTCCAATTGATACAAATACCTAGGAGTGCCCGCATGTTCAATCATATATCGATATTTTTGAGCTCTTAGATGCTTGCGACATACATCATTTTTGCACTGACGATTATAATGCTCAATAATTTGTGTAACGCCTTTTTCCCACTCGGCTATTTCTTGAGAAGTCATGCCAGCATGATCATAGCTGATATATTTCCATTGATGTATGATCGAATCACAAGCTGCAGAAGGTCCAGGGGAGCAAAATCTATTATAATGCAGACGAAAGTTTTGTATGTCACCAAATTTTACTAAAGCATTATTCTCCACCGCCACCCCAGCTTCATTCGCTGCGGTATCCACATCAAAGTCATAGAGTAGGGCGAAGCTGCCTGCGGCAAGTTTTGCGGTGTTTAGGATTTTTTGTTTATCTTCATCACTTAGGATAAGGACTTTTTCACCATCAGGTAGGGTAACTTCATGAGCATTGCTCATCCAATCACCCACCATCTCACCTATGATAGCACCAACGGCAGCTGCCTCGCAAGACTGGTCTTTGGCTTTGGCAGAGAGGCAGCCTGTCATGCCTGCGGCAAGTTTATGGGTAATGTTATCTATTAGGGTATCTTTGTCCAGTGGTTTGACATAATCGGTAAAGATCTCACTGGCGACCGCATTGGCAACTTCACCACGTAGATTTTTAATTAATGACTTTTCAAGACTGGTACCATATATGGCACTTTCAAGCAGCGCAGTTGAAGTGGCGTTGGCGATACCTTTGCTGATTTTATGGCTAAAATTGTGGGAGTTGGCTATATCACCCACACCAAGACTTTTTGAGAGTGTTTGGTTGATTTTGCTACCAATCCCAGCGCTGGCAATGGCAAAGGTCAGTTGCTTGATGTTTTGTTTACTACCAAGCTCCTTTAATGTTGCCTTAATATCTCCTTGATTGTTGATAAGACTGATACTGGCTGTGCTGACCAGTGATCCAAATGCAGCAGAGCTCATCGCCCCCAAAGTACCTGCTGTGCTAGCAGCGATGCCAGCATTAGTTGCTGAACTCACAATAGATGCCGCAAGTTCCGACCCAAGACCACCTGTCGCATAAGCCACTGCAATCGCCACAATGGCAGCACCAGCACCTGTCAAGCCTTGTTGTTTGTAGTTCCATTCATCGTTACTTAAGATGACTTGTTGCCAGTTGATGTCATCACGATTGATGAGATCGTTTAGATAGCTATACTCTGGTTGACTGGCAAGGGTGATGATTTCATCTTTGAGCTGTCTTTTTTGAGCATCCTTTTCAGATATGGGGATTTGGACATTTAGACCGCCTTTGGCTTCAAAGGTGGGGTTTGTCGGACCTGTAAAGCTTGGCAGCAGGGCAGATTGTTCTATCTTGCCCGTATTTTGTATGCTTTGCCAAATCACAGAGTTGCTATCAGTTTGTGCTTGTTCTTGTAGGGTGCTGATGGCGGCTAATAGATTAATCTTATCACCAGCGTAGAAACTGGCTCCTGACAGATACTCAAAGCGTGTGCCTTCAAGGGTAGTATCACCCTCAGAGCGGCTATTGATGTAGTTTGCCACCAGTGTGGCTGGTAGGGCAGTGATTTGCTGTCTTTGGTTATGATTGTCTGTGGTGTTATAGCGAATGCCTAAGAGTTTTTTCTTGGTATGACTATGCTGTTCATTGCTGTGCTGATTGGTCAGAGCGTATAGGTTGATATCACCTGTGGAGATGAGACGAATATCACCACCTGTGGTTGTCATATCAGCAGCATAGATGTTGATATGACTGTTTGCTTTATTGGCATGGGTTTGCAAGCGTATGTTATTGGCGGTTAGGCTAACCGCATCAGCATCTGCCCACTCGTTGATTGTTGTGGTTGTGGTGTATTTGCGTTTATACCGCTTACCATGTTTGCGTGTGGTTTTATCATAGCCATATTCATGGTCGATGGCAGCATCTAATAACAAATGATGATTGGCAGCAATGGCTAGGTTGCCAGCAGCAGCAACCTGACTGCCTTGCAATACCAGATGTGTATTAGGCTGTTTGGTGGTGGCAGTGATGTTAATGTCTTTGCCAGCGGTCAGTGTGGTTGGCGTATTAAAGGCAATGATGCGATGATAACTATTACCTTGTGAGCCGATTTCATAGTGGTTTTGTAAGCCATCTAAGATGATGCTGGTATTTAGGTTTTGAGAATTTTTACCAGCTTGATTGTTAAACTCATCACTGTTTGGGGCAAATCCTTGAGCATTTAGCGTAATATTGCCAGCAGCATTGATGTTAGCACCACTTGCGATGATGGCATCTTTGGCATGGATGGAGATATCGCCTGTTTGAGTGGTTAGCGATGATGGGATATGTTCATAGCCTGAGGTGTTTTGGGATACCAGCAGAATTTTACGATTTAATTTATCAAGCTTTTGAGTATAATACCAATCATTCATTGCAGCATATAACCGCTGCTTATCTTTGATATATTCTGGATTGCTTTTAATGGCATTAATCTTTTGTTCTAATTGTTGTTTTTGTGAAATAAGCTGTGGTAATGCTTGAGTGGATTTTCCCTTCACAAAATCCCTTCTTGCCCCATCAATCTGTACACTGCCATCCGTGGCATAAACGTTGATGCCTTGCTTGGCGCTGATGTTGGCTGCAGTTAGCGCAACACTTTGCCCTTGTAGGCTAATGTCGCCTTTGGGTGCGTTTAGTTGGCTTGTTAACGTCAGCTTGCCTTGTTTGCTGATTAGGCTGATATCACCTTGATTGCCTGTTTGGGTGAGTTTGGTGCTGTTTGTTAGATTAAAATCTTTGTTGGTTTGTACACTGATATCACCTGCTAGATGGCGTGTGTGGTTGTGGCTTAATAATAATGCGCTGTTGGTTGTGCTGATGTTTAGTTTATCTTGATTATTGATTGCCAAGCTATCAGATTCAATAAGTACTGCACCGCCTTGAAGGCTGACATTGCCCTTAATGGTGTATGTTCCATCCACCACATCACTGACCACGCCTTTGGCGCTAAACTGACTGTTTGTACTGGTTTGATTGGCTTTGGTGTGAATGGTGGTGTGTTTATCTGAGTTGATTTGACTGCTTGTAAAGTTTAGGTTTTGATTGGAGCTAACTTGGCTGTTTTGTTTGCTTGTAATGGTTGTGTTTGTTAGGGTTTGGTTTAAATTAGCAAAGCTTGAGATGTTACCTGTTGCAACCAGTTTATTATTGGCATGAGTTAAATCACCATGTAGATTGGCGGTGGTGATGTGTCCTTTGGTGGTGAGCGTGTTATTGGTGAGTATGGCGGTGTATTTTTGTTTTTGATTGTTAGCTTGGTTGCTGTTAGCGTTAGCAACAATTACTTCAATATTTTTACCAGCAGTTAGCGTGCTGTTTGTGAAAGTTAGGT
The DNA here is from genome assembly GCF_900453105.1 of Moraxella ovis. Taxonomy (NCBI): domain Bacteria; kingdom Pseudomonadati; phylum Pseudomonadota; class Gammaproteobacteria; order Moraxellales; family Moraxellaceae; genus Moraxella; species Moraxella ovis. The sequence continues at coordinate 1,969,946 of NZ_UGPW01000001.1, read as the reverse complement.
TTTGTTTGGCATTGGCACCAATATCACCTGTTTTGGTGGTGATGACAGCTTGATTGGCAGTAATGGTTGGTGCTGACAGTGTAATGTTGGTATTGGCTTGTAAGTTTGGGTTTTGAACAGCTGCCTGATTATTATTTGGACTGTTATGCTGCTTAATCTCAATAGTGGTATTACTGGCAAGATTAATACCGCCTGTTTGTGCTTGTGACTTGCCTGTGTGGGTGATTTTACCATCACTGCTGATGTGAATGCTTCGTTTGGCGGTTAGCGCTCCTGCTGTGTTTACACCCATACCCTTATCTGTACCAATCAGGGTGATGCTACCAGCACTCATGCCACCCAGTAGCTTGACATCAATGGCGGTGGTGGGGTTTTTGTTGGTGTTTGTTGTTGTAGCTTGACTGTTTTGGTTGGGATTTGGCGTGATATGCCCTGTATCACTGATTTGATTGCTGCCTGCTACTGCTGTGATGGCGTGTTCTGCTTGTATCTGAGCATTAATACTGACAGCTTTGGCATATAGATTAACGTAGTCAGCGGTATGCGTCTCACCAAGTCCGATGATTTGTTTGTCGGTGTTGTTTGGATTATTGCTTGTATTATTATTTGAATTAGCAGTTGTTTTAGGCGCATTGATGGTAATGCTGCCTTGAGTGATATTGTGGCTAAATCGCCCTTGCTCTTGATGGGCGATGTGTCCTGTGGATAAGGTAGCTTCATGGACATTGATGAAATTTGCCCCTGCAACATTAATGCCTGATGGATTAGCGATAATGACTTTTGCCTTTTGACCTGCCACCTCAAGCGTACCTGTCAGCTGACTTGCTTTATTGCTACGCACTTCATTGATGATGGTATGAGCTTCACCTTGTTTTAAAAATGGATTGCCAGCAACTGCTCCTGCAAGCTGCGTCTGGCTGCCTGTACGAGCATTATTTAAGATAGCACCTTGAGCATGAACATCAAACTGGCTGTATTTGTTGTGTGAGATGCCCTGATTGGGTGTTTGAATTTGTACCACAGGGATGGTTTGACCAGCACTGTTTTTAGTAGCTGCAATGATGGGTTTTTGGTTATTGGTGGCGGCTGGATCGGCTTTGATGTTGGCAAGGCTTGCATTTGAGGCACCGAGAAAGAAAGCTATGATGGCAGTGTGTAGGGCGGTTAACCGCATCACTTTGCCTTGATTGGAACTTAAAGGTAAAAACCCACCAAAACCAGAAGATTTACCATCAGATTTAGACTTTTCAGAAACAACCACCAACCGAGCCAGTGTCTTGCTGAATATGACACGAAAGCGGTTACGATTCATGATGACCCCTGGTGAAGGCTTGATTTAACTGGATGTCCATCTACCAATAAATGAATTAAGAATGAAGGGTGTTTTATAAGAGTTACGATTTTACTTGATTAAAATTAAATAGACAAGAGAATCTTTATAAAACAAACAAAGTTTTTACCACGGACCACATTTAATCTGACAGCCGATGCCCTTTTTGTGGGCAACTGTCAGATGAAGTCTGAATTACTACATATAAGATGATGAGCCACCAAGCAATGATAAATGCAATTCTTATTTTGTTTTAGTCTTTTTCACATAGCGATTTGTTGTTGGTAAATATGCCCTAAAATATTTTGCCACAGAGGCTAAGGTCATTTGCCTGTCGTTCTCAAGCGAACTGTTCTTTTCATCAAGCATGAAACTTAATTATTCAAGCTGCTTTTTATCCGATGCAGGCTTTCTCCCTTTGTATCTTCCTTATTTCTTAGCTTTTTCAATACCTTTTTGGTTGAGTTTTTTGATGATGGCAAGCAAATCATCAAAATCCCTTGCCAGACGGTCAAGACTATGAACAATCACTGTATCGCCATGTGGCAGTTTCTATATCTAACCATAATAAGCAGTAATCTTAGTTTGGAGATATTGCCATTTTTATTTATTTTAGTTTATATTTGAGATAAATTAAATTATCAAAAATAAGACTTTTATAAAAATGTTTTTAATAAGAAACCTAATAAAACACTGTAAAAATATAAGGTTTTCATTGCAATCAAGGCTATATTTATAAGCTTTTAGTATCCTATTAACCTTCCCATGGAAATTTTTCAATATAAAAATCATCAACAACAGTTAGTATTCCCCCTTTTTTGCAGACAAGATCTTTTTCATAATTAACCCAAAATACACCAAAGACTTGATCTATATCTATTTTTTCAAGAATTTCCATACTTATATCAAAGGGAAAATTATTTTGTAAAGCAATGTAGCTATCAAAAAACCAAGAACTATCTTGTTTCGTGTACATTTCCACACATCCATCTTCTAAATAATCTTTAGCAAGAACTCTCATAAATTCTCCATCAATATCAAAAGCAGCGTGTAGCTTATCTGTATCAGTTTCTGTAAAATACCCAAGATAAATACGATGCATAAAATTACTCCTTAAAGGTTATTTTGGTAATGGAATATTGGGAATGCTCCAACGCTGACCCAGTTTTATTAGACCAGCACGAAATTCTTGTAAATTGCGACTATTGTCAATAAGAACACCAAGCTCATAATGAAAAGCGCCCGAACCTTTGCCACCGTGAGCACCTTTTTGACCACCACTAGGAAGATCTTTGGGAATAATCCAAGTCAAATTCTTGATTTTGGTACGATAAGACCAAACTTCATCAGCTCTCACGTCCCACCTCTGAAATTTATCAGCTTTTGCAACCATCATCCATTCATGATATCCACCTGGCTTTCTTAAAACAGAGACTATCTTTGATTGAGCCTGGGCATTAGACCACAACTGAGCAAATTCCTTTGGAGACATATTATCGAAAATAACTTGGATTTGTCTATAGTTTAGCTTTGTAAAGTCAGTTTTATTAATTGTTGCTAGACTTAATGCATATTTATCATGCTTGCGAAAACTGCTAGTAATTTCTGCCGATTTTCGAGCAATCTCTGTTTTACCCTTATTGTTAAAATCTGCACCAATCACAAGATCAATTGCAGCAATCAATCTATCAGAAGAGGAATGCCCTTTTCCAAATACGGTATATAAATCACCTGCAATACCGATCAGCTCATCAGCACCTTGTTCTTTTAATAGTCGAACAATATCGTTACTTGTTGCTTTTTTACCGAGTTTTTTATAGCCACGATAAACCTTGGCTAAAATTTTTCCTGTTGAAGATAGTAGTCTTAGATTGTTATTTTCAACGGCAACCTTGACTGATTTAGTGGCGATATCTACATCATAACCAGTATAAGCCGTAACTACACTGCCCGCTAACTGGGCATATAACTGTATTTTCTCCTCATCGTCAGCATAAAAGTAATTTGTTGTGGAAGCTAATTCAGCCACTACCTCACCAACGGCAGCACCAACCGTAACAGCCTCGCAAGACTGGTCTTTTGCTTTGGCGGCGACACAACCTGTTAGACCTGCGGCAAGTTTGCAAGAGAGGTTGTTGGTATCTACCTAAGGAACTAGCAAATTCAAAGATTGGGGATAAAAATGCTAGGTTTTATTTCCTCAACCCAACCTACCGAGCTGGACTTAAAACAACTCATTTTTTAAGAATCGGACATTATCATCTTCTAATAATTTCCAGATTTTGCCTCATACCAACGAGTTGGGGTTATAGCCCCATCAAAATAGTAATTTTTTATTTTTGATAAAAATCATTTTTTATCATATCCATAATTAATAAGCAATCATTATAACTTCTTATAAACAAAGATATGCTATTAGGAAATTCTTCCCAAATAATCTTAATGGCTTTATCTTGAAAATATATTTGACCAATTCCAAAATCAATGTATTGCTCATAATAATCATAAAGTAAATTATTTTTTTTACAAAAATTTTCTATAGTATCTCCAATACTATTATGAAAACAATGCATACATTCTGAAGGAATCTCTATTTCCAATATATACATATTATCCGATTTTACAATATTCATACTATCTATTAAAGCCTTAGAGTATCGAAAACTTACTATTTAAACACCGCCGGAAATTTTTCTTAGTGTAGGCATGCTCAATCACCTTTTACCTTTTTGTAATAAATAATTTTTTCTATATTCTTCAATAGATAATCCATTAGCACCGCCACAGTAATCTGGGTCTATTATTTGAATTTTATCATATTGCCATAAACATATTGGGCATATATCAAATTCTTCATCTTGATGAAATTTTGCTTGATTACAACACGGACATAAAAATTCATCATCATTAATAAATGTTATCTTATTGAGCATTCCAATATTTCTCCTTATCTTTTGGCTTAAACATTGTCTTAATATTACCATTTTTATCTTTGATAGCAAAAGTATTCGTAGATGGTTGATAAAAAAGAACATCCCCATTAGATCTAGTTTTTGTTAAGGTTCCAGCAGGTGGATTTTCCACAAAATCTCTTGCAAATCTATAATAGTCATTCTGAAATCTTAATTCAGGAAATTCACTTTTGTGTTTATTCCAATGAATAGTTAAATTTTGATTAAAATCTCGTGGTTTTCCTTGCGACCAAGTATAACCATAACTATCGTCCCTATAAACATTATTCTCAACCCTCCTAGCCTCCGCTAACACTTTTTTAGCAGCCTCTTTGCTTTCAAAAGTCTTGCTAAGAATTTTCCCTCCAGCTTTAATCACATATCTGCCAGCACCACCAGTTACAACTGCAATAGCAATTTCCTCTGGAGTGGTTGGTATAATGAACAAGCCTATTTGTCTGAGGGTTTCAAGGCTTTTCTTACCGTGATATTTACCACAGTCGGAAGTTGATATACCCAGTTGCCTACATTCAGCTTGTTGATTTTTGGACATTGAGCCATAATTGGGGTAAGAGCTATTCCACCTCACCGCCTCCGCTGCCACACCAGCAGCCACATTGACATCTTCACCAGCATAAGCAGCAGTGATGCCTGCAATCAGTTTGGCTTGGCTTATGAGTTTGTCTTTTTGTGCTTGGGTTAGGGTGTTTGGGTCATCTACTTGATAATCACCCCGCATTTCATCTATGATAGCACCAACCGCAGCAGCCTCGCAAGACTGGTCTTTTGCTTTGGCGGATAGACAGTAGCATAAGGTGGATTCAGTTCATCCTGCAGTACTTAGCCTTTATTCAGCCAAAGTTATTTTGACATCAAAGTCTTGCTTGTCTTATGATTGTATTGACAAATATCACTACTATCTTTCCATTATCGTGTTTCATTTTAGCTTGCATTTTTAAAATTTGTACCAAATATCATTTTATACATTTATTATTTAATTCTATTAACCATTTTTTATCCCTGTCATGAATCTGGTTTATTTTTTTATACATGTGTTCATATTTAATAGTATCAATATCTTTTTCAATGATATTCTCTTTTAGATTTATTCTTGATAAAATCAGTCTGTCATCAAGGTAACACCAGCCACTCGCTCCAGATCCACCTGATATATATGTATAGTATAAATAACCATCGTCGACAGTGTAGTCATTAACAAAATCTTCTGCCATGTAGTAATTGTTTTTATCGTACCCGCTTAAAACATAGTTAAAAACAGGTATCTGACTAGCAGATTTTGTGATAGTGTAGTTGCCAATTTTTCTATCTGCAAATTCATAAAAAACAATCAGTGCAAGAAATATCGATATGATTACATAAATAATTTTTAACTTCATGTTACTTCCCTAGAATAACCTTTCCGACTGGTATAATTTTAAATTTCTTGCCATTGCCAGGACGACCTAATATCGTTGCTGTATTTCTAATAGGATATTCACGCCATGATTTTATATCAAAATCATATTCATCTGGTATAATACGGTATTCTTCAGTACCAATAGGTCGACTTAAAGTTACATTTCCTAAAACTGTCCATTCTGCATTCCTTACCATTGTTGTAGCAGAGTGTATTTCTTCTCCTGGCACGCTTTTATTATTTTTCCATGGTTCATTCGCTCTGGTTAACTTAACACGAATTGGTTCTTTAAATTTCACATGTAGAACCAAATTTTCATCAGTATTGATAAGGAATAAATAATCTGCGACATTTTTATTAAATGGAATTTCACCACTTTCTATTTTGCTAACCAACAGCTTGTCATTATCGCTAAATTCTCTTCTAAGACTAGCAATGCTACGCACTTTATTCTGATAAGTACCATTCCACCTCACCGCCTCCGCTACCACACCAGCAGCCACATTGACATCTTCACCAGCATAAGCAGCAGTGATGCCTGCAATCAGTTTGGCTTGGCTTATGAGTTTGTCTTTTTGTGCTTGGGTTAGGGTGTTTGGGTCATCTACTTGATAATCACCCCACATCTCACCAACGACAGCACCGATGCTGCCTGCTTCACAACGATTTCCTGCCGCTTTGGCAGAGAGGCAGCCTGTCATGCCTGCGGCAAGTTTATGGGTAATGTTATCTATTAGGGTATCTTTGTCCAGTGGTTTGACATAATCGGTAAAGATCTCACTGGCGACCGCATTGGCAACTTCACCACGTAGATTTTTAATTAATGACTTTTCAAGACTGGTACCATATATGGCACTTTCAAGCAGCGCAGTTGAAGTGGCGTTGGCGATACCTTTGCTGATTTTATGGCTAAAATTGTGGGAGTTGGCTATATCACCCACACCAAGACTTTTTGAGAGTGTTTGGTTGATTTTGCTACCAATCCCAGCGCTGGCAATGGCAAAGGTCAGTTGCTTGATGTTTTGTTTACTACCAAGCTCCTTTAATGTTGCCTTAATATCTCCTTGATTGTTGATAAGACTGATACTGGCTGTGCTGACCAGTGATCCAAATGCAGCAGAGCTCATCGCCCCCAAAGTACCTGCTGTGCTAGCAGCGATGCCAGCATTAGTTGCTGAACTCACAATAGATGCCGCAAGTTCCGACCCAAGACCACCTGTCGCATAAGCCACTGCAATCGCCACAATGGCAGCACCAGCACCTGTCAAGCCTTGTTGTTTGTAGTTCCATTCATCGTTACTTAAGATGACTTGTTGCCAGTTGATGTCATCACGATTGATGAGATCGTTTAGATAGCTATACTCTGGTTGACTGGCAAGGGTGATGATTTCATCTTTGAGCTGTCTTTTTTGAGCATCCTTTTCAGATATGGGGATTTGGACATTTAGACCGCCTTTGGCTTCAAAGGTGGGGTTTGTCGGACCTGTAAAGCTTGGCAGCAGGGCAGATTGTTCTATCTTGCCCGTATTTTGTATGCTTTGCCAAATCACAGAGTTGCTATCAGTTTGTGCTTGTTCTTGTAGGGTGCTGATGGCGGCTAATAGATTAATCTTATCACCAGCGTAGAAACTGGCTCCTGACAGATACTCAAAGCGTGTGCCTTCAAGGGTAGTATCACCCTCAGAGCGGCTATTGATGTAGTTTGCCACCAGTGTGGCTGGTAGGGCAGTGATTTGCTGTCTTTGGTTATGATTGTCTGTGGTGTTATAGCGAATGCCTAAGAGTTTTTTCTTGGTATGACTATGCTGTTCATTGCTGTGCTGATTGGTCAGAGCGTATAGGTTGATATCACCTGTGGAGATGAGACGAATATCACCACCTGTGGTTGTCATATCAGCAGCATAGATGTTGATATGACTGTTTGCTTTATTGGCATGGGTTTGCAAGCGTATGTTATTGGCGGTTAGGCTAACCGCATCAGCATCTGCCCACTCGTTGATTGTTGTGGTTGTGGTGTATTTGCGTTTATACCGCTTACCATGTTTGCGTGTGGTTTTATCATAGCCATATTCATGGTCGATGGCAGCATCTAATAACAAATGATGATTGGCAGCAATGGCTAGGTTGCCAGCAGCAGCAACCTGACTGCCTTGCAATACCAGATGTGTATTAGGCTGTTTGGTGGTGGCAGTGATGTTAATGTCTTTGCCAGCGGTCAGTGTGGTTGGCGTATTAAAGGCAATGATGCGATGATAACTATTACCTTGTGAGCCGATTTCATAGTGGTTTTGTAAGCCATCTAAGATGATGCTGGTATTTAGGTTTTGAGAATTTTTACCAGCTTGATTGTTAAACTCATCACTGTTTGGGGCAAATCCTTGAGCATTTAGCGTAATATTGCCAGCAGCATTGATGTTAGCACCACTTGCGATGATGGCATCTTTGGCATGGATGGAGATATCGCCTGTTTGAGTGGTTAGCGATGATGGGATATGTTCATAGCCTGAGGTGTTTTGGGATACCAGCAGAATTTTACGATTTAATTTATCAAGCTTTTGAGTATAATACCAATCATTCATTGCAGCATATAACCGCTGCTTATCTTTGATATATTCTGGATTGCTTTTAATGGCATTAATCTTTTGTTCTAATTGTTGTTTTTGTGAAATAAGCTGTGGTAATGCTTGAGTGGATTTTCCCTTCACAAAATCCCTTCTTGCCCCATCAATCTGTACACTGCCATCCGTGGCATAAACGTTGATGCCTTGCTTGGCGCTGATGTTGGCTGCAGTTAGCGCAACACTTTGCCCTTGTAGGCTAATGTCGCCTTTGGGTGCGTTTAGTTGGCTTGTTAACGTCAGCTTGCCTTGTTTGCTGATTAGGCTGATATCACCTTGATTGCCTGTTTGGGTGAGTTTGGTGCTGTTTGTTAGATTAAAATCTTTGTTGGTTTGTACACTGATATCACCTGCTAGATGGCGTGTGTGGTTGTGGCTTAATAATAATGCGCTGTTGGTTGTGCTGATGTTTAGTTTATCTTGATTATTGATTGCCAAGCTATCAGATTCAATAAGTACTGCACCGCCTTGAAGGCTGACATTGCCCTTAATGGTGTATGTTCCATCCACCACATCACTGACCACGCCTTTGGCGCTAAACTGACTGTTTGTACTGGTTTGATTGGCTTTGGTGTGAATGGTGGTGTGTTTATCTGAGTTGATTTGACTGCTTGTAAAGTTTAGGTTTTGATTGGAGCTAACTTGGCTGTTTTGTTTGCTTGTAATGGTTGTGTTTGTTAGGGTTTGGTTTAAATTAGCAAAGCTTGAGATGTTACCTGTTGCAACCAGTTTATTATTGGCATGAGTTAAATCACCATGTAGATTGGCGGTGGTGATGTGTCCTTTGGTGGTGAGCGTGTTATTGGTGAGTATGGCGGTGTATTTTTGTTTTTGATTGTTAGCTTGGTTGCTGTTAGCGTTAGCAACAATTACTTCAATATTTTTACCAGCAGTTAGCGTGCTGTTTGTGAAAGTTAGGTTTTGTTTGGCATTGGCACCAATATCACCTGTTTTGGTGGTGATGACAGCTTGATTGGCAGTAATGGTTGGTGCTGACAGTGTAATGTTGGTATTGGCTTGTAAGTTTGGGTTTTGAACAGCTGCCTGATTATTATTTGGACTGTTATGCTGCTTAATCTCAATAGTGGTATTACTGGCAAGATTAATACCGCCTGTTTGTGCTTGTGACTTGCCTGTGTGGGTGATTTTACCATCACTGCTGATGTGAATGCTTCGTTTGGCGGTTAGCGCTCCTGCTGTGTTTACACCCATACCCTTATCTGTACCAATCAGGGTGATGCTACCAGCACTCATGCCACCCAGTAGCTTGACATCAATGGCGGTGGTGGGGTTTTTGTTGGTGTTTGTTGTTGTAGCTTGACTGTTTTGGTTGGGATTTGGCGTGATATGCCCTGTATCACTGATTTGATTGCTGCCTGCTACTGCTGTGATGGCGTGTTCTGCTTGTATCTGAGCATTAATACTGACAGCTTTGGCATATAGATTAACGTAGTCAGCGGTATGCGTCTCACCAAGTCCGATGATTTGTTTGTCGGTGTTGTTTGGATTATTGCTTGTATTATTATTTGAATTAGCAGTTGTTTTAGGCGCATTGATGGTAATGCTGCCTTGAGTGATATTGTGGCTAAATCGCCCTTGCTCTTGATGGGCGATGTGTCCTGTGGATAAGGTAGCTTCATGGACATTGATGAAATTTGCCCCTGCAACATTAATGCCTGATGGATTAGCGATAATGACTTTTGCCTTTTGACCTGCCACCTCAAGCGTACCTGTCAGCTGACTTGCTTTATTGCTACGCACTTCATTGATGATGGTATGAGCTTCACCTTGTTTTAAAAATGGATTGCCAGCAACTGCTCCTGCAAGCTGCGTCTGGCTGCCTGTACGAGCATTATTTAAGATAGCACCTTGAGCATGAACATCAAACTGGCTGTATTTGTTGTGTGAGATGCCCTGATTGGGTGTTTGAATTTGTACCACAGGGATGGTTTGACCAGCACTGTTTTTAGTAGCTGCAATGATGGGTTTTTGGTTATTGGTGGCGGCTGGATCGGCTTTGATGTTGGCAAGGCTTGCATTTGAGGCACCGAGAAAGAAAGCTATGATGGCAGTGTGTAGGGCGGTTAACCGCATCACTTTGCCTTGATTGGAACTTAAAGGTAAAAACCCACCAAAACCAGAAGATTTACCATCAGATTTAGACTTTTCAGAAACAACCACCAACCGAGCCAGTGTCTTGCTGAATATGACACGAAAGCGGTTACGATTCATGATGACCCCTGGTGAAGGCTTGATTTAACTGGATGTCCATCTACCAATAAATGAATTAAGAATGAAGGGTGTTTTATAAGAGTTACGATTTTACTTGATTAAAATCAGATAAACAAGGGCGTTGTCATCGTTATGGACAATTATTTGACGTGGTTGTGATTAACTTTTTGAACAAACGCAATTAAGCCGACCAGAGAATTTTGGAATTACTTGGCGAAAAATTTAAGTTATTTGACGGCGTATTTGGTGCTTCTGATGAAATATTGGGGCGTATAGAAAATGGCATTGATTTTGAAAAACGCATTAGTCAAATTTACGATAAATGTCGTACTTCCGATGAAATCAAAACCGCTTTTAATGAATTGCAAAAAGAACTGGAAAGTCAAATTCAGGCAAATCTGGAACGAGCGGGCAGTCAAATTTTGGATTATTTTGACGAAGATGTGCAAGAAAAACTAAAACTGCAATTGTCGCAAAGTCAAAGACTGTTGGATAAAACCAGTCGTTATTTTTGGTTAGCCACGCAATTTGCTTTAAATAATCAAGCCCATTTTGATGAAAAAAACCGCAGTTTTTATTTGCACAGCCCGCCAAAAGGCTTTCAGGCTGCTAGTTATGTTTTGCAAGCTCAAAATGAGCAAAGAGGACATGATTATCGCCTACATCACCCGCTTGGCGAGTATTGTTTATCCGTTTGTCAAAATACCCACACACCGACAGTTTCACTTTGCTTTGACTATATCAATCATCACAGCAAACTATCTATTATTGAACAAAACCAAGGGCAATCAGGTTGGCTTTGGGTGGATAAAGTGGGGTTTATGGCGAAAAACAAACACATGAAGAAATTGTTTTTACCGCCTGCACCGAACAAGGTGAGTGGCTGGACGATGATTTTTGCCAAAAACTACTGGGTATTGAAGCACAAAGTGATGGAGAGAATAAATCCATTCCAGAGCATTTGGAGAAAAATGCCCAACAAGCCATTGCTTCCCTAACCGCACGTCATAGCGAAAGCCAAAGTATTTTATTAAAACAAGAAAGTCAAAGACTAGACAAATGGGCGGAAGATAAAATAAAAGCCAGTGAACAAGAGATTGCCGATATTGATGAGAAAATCAAACAGATCAAACGCGATAAAAATCAAGCTAGAAATTTGGAGGAATTAGCACAAATAGAAGGCGATTTAAAAAATACAGAGAGGCAACGACGTCGTTTACGCCAATCTTTATTTGATGTGCAGGATGAAATTGAAGAGCAACGAGATGAATTGTTTAGCAGAATACAATCTCAATTAACCCAAGATACAAAGATTGCACATCTATTCACCATACAGTGGACAATAAATTAACCACTTTCCCTACAAATTAAATTGGTAAAATATAGTATCGGTGCTGGATTGTGGCAGATATAAGGCGCGGTTACTTCTTAATATTTGCAGCCTCAGCATTGTATTACTTCCTACAGTCAGCAATACAATGCCTTTGGTTTTTTTATAAAAAGAGTGCTAGTTTATCAATCTACAGCAAATCAGCAGCTAAAAGGGCGCATTTATAAACGCTTCACAGCTTCGACAATAATAACCAGCATCAGTATTGGGTCTGTGATAATAAGGCGGGTTTACTTCGTAGTATTTACCGCAGCCTTGGCATTGTATTGCGCTGTCATAGACCCTCACATCAAGCAATAGCCTGCTTAAGCTTTCAGGGCTTGCCTCATGATCACTACACAGCTTAACAATCGCTTTGGCACTGTCTTCTTTAGGATTGATCACATGCTCAAAGTATGCTTGGCACAGTGCTTTTTGTTCTTGTGTTACATATGATTGAAATACATAATGAATGGTCATGTTAATTTCCTTTGGTTTAAATCTATTTAAATAAAGTATGTTAATTTAGGATGGTTTAGCTTTACATCACATCAGTCAAGCTCATGGCTTGGCAGATGAGTGATAAGCTCATCTCTTAACGCCAGATAAAGACTGTCATCATCATAAAGCTGTCTGTCTTTGATTTGATGTAGCTGTTCTTTTACCCATGTTAATACTGCCTCATGGTTGTTTAAGTAGTTAGGCACCTCTAAAAACATGCCCGTGCCAAATCCTCGTTGAATCTGCAGCTCTTTAATTACTCTTTTTGTAATCTTAGATGAAAGCCTGATCACATCTTGATGATCCTTCATGTCTTTTAAGACATCGGTCAATAGCATATTGCTTGATAGATGATTTATCATGCCGTCACCTCCTCATCTTCGTGATTATCCCATGTTAAATCGTTGGTATCTGGCTTGGGTAAATTTGCCAAATAAAACGCATCTTTACCATGTTTGCTTTGCATCAACAGTGCATGAAAGGCGCTGTCATCTTGTCTTGTGGCATTAGGTACGTAGCGACTGTAGACTTTAAAGAGCATCATGGTGTTAACATGACCCATCTGTTTGGCTATCCACTCTGGCGCCTCTCCTGCTGCCAGCCATAGCGTGGCTGCTGTATGACGCGTCTGATGGGCGCTTCTTGCTTTTAGCCTTAAAAACCTTAAAGTAGGATGTCAGACCCTGCGATTTACGTTGCGATAGCTAAGTGGTTCACCATCACGGGTGCAAAACACAAATTCAGACTTATCAAAGGTCACTTTCTTTTGTGCCAAGAGTGCTTCATATACAAATGGAGCCATGTCAATCTCACGAGAGGATTGATGGTCTTAGGAGGGCCCATCACACCATTGACCAGCGCCTGTCTGATTTTGATTTGGCGCTTCTCAAAGTCTACATGCTCCCACGTCAATCCATCAATTTCACTGGTTCGCATTCCTGTAAAGAATCGGACGATGTAGTAGTTTTTAAAGTCAGCTCTGACCGCACCAATAAAACGCCACACTTCATCAATACTCAGCGGTGTGATGTCACTTTTTTCAACCTTAAGCTGTCTGATGTCAACGGTAGGATCATTAAAATTGTAGCGTTTTGACACTTCTTTTAGTATCATGTACAAAGTTGCCATGATTGAGTTAATTCTGGTAGCTGACTGGGTGTGTTTGGTCGTTTTGTGGGTCACTTTGGCGAGAGAAGCACGAAACGCCAACACATCCGCTCTATCTATTCTTGATATGGCACGCTTATCAAAGACAGGTATTAAATACTTATTGATGACGATTCTAAGCTTTTCTTGATAAGTTGCCCGCCATTCAATACACCTTTCATTAAACCATTGCCAAACAAACTCTCCAAAGAGTGGTGCGCCACTTTGTAAGTTTTGTCGTCTTTCACCCAGCTCTTCAAAATAGTCAACCTTGTCGCTTTTTGGGAAATACTGCTCATAACTAAAACTGCCAAGCAATATTTCAGCCTCCATTCTCTCTAGAATCTTTGCAAGCTTCTTTCGATTGGCAGGTGTGTCGGTTAGATTGGTTTTTTCTCGGCAGCGTGTGTTCATATAGGTAAAATCGATAAAAAGGAACGAACTACCCTTTCTAGTTCTAATACTAGCCATAGTGCCTCCCTATTACTGTAATGCCATACAAAGTGAAGAATGATTGAAATGCTCCGCCATGTCTTTTTCGATTCGCTCCCAGATGTACAGGATTTTACGACCGCCAAAGGGACGTATGTAATGCACACCTTCAAGCAAAACACTGTCTTTTAATTGGTTACGAATGGTTCTCTCATCATACTTGATGCGATGGGAAAGCTCTTGAGTTGTGAGGTAGGTTTGTGTCATAATAACTCTCCATTTGAGATAAAGTTTTCATTAGTGATATCTTTGTTATCACTAATGATTATATCTTATAAAATTATCATTTGAAATTATTTTTTTATCATTTATAGGATTTTTTTGATGATTAAGCTTAATTTACCAGTTTTATTTGCCCAAAAAGGCATACGAGTAGCCGATGCAGATCGAATGTCAAAATTAGGACGATCTACATTGTATAGAATGTACAACAACGAAGTGACTCGTATAGATTTTGAATCTCTGAATAAGCTTTGCAAGTTGTTAGACTGCACACCGGGAGACATCATTATCTATGAAAAAGATGATGAGAATGAATAAAAAATAGGCGAAATGAAAAATGAGAGTTGGTGTCAATTCAGGCTTTTTAAAAAATATGAAATTTTCACGATGGTCATGTTTTGGTCACGCAAAGCTCTAAGCACGAATCGCCTCTCTTTCCCTGAGTAATTTTTTATAAATAAATTTTTATTATAACCTATTGAATTTAAACAATAAAAAAGCCTAAATCTATCGATTTAGGCTTTTTAGAATTTGGAGCGGGAAACGAGATTCGAACTCGCGACCCCAACCTTGGCAAGGTTGTGCTCTACCAACTGAGCTATTCCCGCAATGTTGCGATGTATTGAAAATTTGGAGCGGGAAACGAGATTCGAACTCGCGACCCCAACCTTGGCAAGGTTGTGCTCTACCAACTGAGCTATTCCCGCAATTTTCAAGATTGTCAATTCAACAAATCATTGCATGGGTGCGTATTATATAGATTTTTATTCATACGTCAAGATTTTTTTGATAAAAATATAAAAAATTTTAGTAAAATTTTAAAAATATCATTAATTTCAATCAGTTATACTTTTTAAAAAATTAAAAAAGCCCACCAAAAACAAAACATGGCGGGCTGAGGAAAACTATCAACAAGTCTTAGATATAGATATGGGGGCGATATCCATATAATCAAGCTAAAAGCCATGATTGGTCGCCCGAACAATAAAAAATGACAAATAAATTGGCAAAAATCATCAAAAGTAAGGTATCATAAGCCCAAAATTATCCACCCAACAGCCAAGCAACGAGCAAAGTCAACCATGACCCAATCAAGCCACGCCAAGGACACCATCTTTAACCTGCCCAATAATCTGACCATCGCACGCATCGTGACGATTCCGCTTTTTATTGCCATTGCTTATTGGCCGCCTGCGCTTGGTATCGGCGTTCCTGCCATTCCTAATAACGCCATTGCGCGACTTGGGATGCTTGAATACAGTGACAGCATGTTGCGGCATTTTTTATTGACTTTTTTGTTTATTTTGGCGGCGATTACTGATTGGCTGGATGGATATTTGGCGCGTAAGATGAACATTACTTCTGCCTTTGGTCGATTCCTGGATCCTGTGGCGGACAAGCTGATGGTCGCTGCCGCGCTCATCATTTTGGTGCAGTGGCATCCTAACATCGTCATGGCAACCTGTGGCATCGTCATCATCTCGCGTGAGATCGCGGTGTCTGCACTTCGCGAATGGATGGCAGAATTGGGCGCAAGAACCAGCGTGGCGGTATCTTATGTCGGTAAATTAAAAACCACCTTCCAGATGATCGCCATCTCAGTGCTGCTGCTAAACTGGCAAAGTCTAGAGATTCTAGGTTACATCCTGATGATCATCGCGGTGGTTCTGACGCTGTGGTCGATGATGATCTACCTAAAAGCCGCTTGGCCTTATCTAAAAAAACCTTAGAAAAAACCCATCATCGCGATGGGTTTTTTTGTTGACGTTTAAGCTCTTTTAAATAAATTCATGGCAACCCAAGCAGGCCCGATGAGTAAAAACTGCAAATCCTCAAAGAAAGACGGCTTAGCCCCTTCTATCTTATGCCCGACGAACTGCCCAATCCACGCTACCACGAAGATGGCAATCCACACGCCAACATGCCAATTAACCAAAAGCACAAAGCCAACACACAGCGCAATGAATACCGCCATCGCCAAGAACAGCGATAAGGATAATCTAAGATAGAACCACAGCACACCGACAGCAGTCACAGCCATCAATATCGGGCTAATATTCATGATCAAAGCCACAATGGTCAAAAAAATCACAGGCACGCAGATGACATGAATGAGCTTATTGGTGTGGTCTTGATGGCTGACCGCGTATTCATCAAGCCACGACTGTAGCGATTTATTACTTACGAATAACGACATACAAACTCCTTTTTATTCATCAATCAAGCAGCAATTATGACTGCTGCTCGCTTCTTTGCCAACCGTACAATCCCACAACGGCATTAATCTGATACACCATGGTCTGAATGGCGAAGATGATGTTGCCCGACATGATATTGACAATCAGCCACACGAAATTCACACCGATCCACAGCCACCAGTTGAACGAATAACGCAGAATCATCGTCACCTGAGCCGTGATAGACAGCACGAACGCCACCACGTTAATCCAAAAGAAGCTCACCCCAAAGAACCGACTGCCATCATCTTCGATCACGCCATAACCCTGGGCGATGAGCCATTCATTAATCACAGGAAACAGCATCAGCCCGACCGCGACGAATACAGCCGTTACACCCCAGATGTATTTGTTGGCGGTCTTGGGAATCATGTTGCCATCATCATCGGTGTGCCCACGCCAATTAATCATGCCATAGACATGGGTAAAAAAGTTAAACATCGGCGCAAGCATTAGCCCGACCGCGCCAGACGTGCCCTGTACGACAACCTCGCCTGCCGTCGCCAGCACGCCTAAGCCATTGCCAACCAGATTCTTACGAAATGACAATCCCACCACGCATAAAAGCCCGATGATAGACACGCCAAAATAGAACCAATCCAATCCTGAATGTGCTGTGGTACGCCAAAATCCGGTAAACAGTGCTGCCGCCCCGAATATGAACCAAGTCAAAATCCACTGCTTGGTCCAATCCTTCTCACCAAAACCTGTGATATTATCCAAAAATGCAATCTTCATCCTACCCTCACTCATTGCACGCTGTCATGCGTTAATCTAAGCACATGATCATCAATATATCGAACCGCTTGCAGATATCTTTGGTGATAATCATCATCGTCTATCATATAAGGCGATATCCCGTGTCGCTCGAGCACCGTTAATAATCTTGTGGCGAATTGAGAACGCTGCTTTTGACTGCCTAGGCGGCGCATGCCATCCGCCACCCATTTGACATTATTGTCCAGATAGATGGTGTGATCCATGCACATCTCATCGGCCAATGCTGTGACCACAGGATGGGTACGCCCCTCGTATTCTTCACAGAATGCCTGCGTGGTCACAAAGTCCGTGTCCACCAGCACGATCGGTGCTGTGGCGTGTTTTTTGGCATCTAGGATGGCGCGTGCATGATTCACTGCGATGGCTGTATAATCTACATACTGAAGACCGACCTCAGTGCCACCCAGATCACTGTGCGTGTATAGCCGCCCCATCTCCAGCGCAACTGTCGCCCCGTAGTGATTGGCAAGCTTATGCACTAAGGTGGTCTTGCCCGAACTCTCACCGCCAACGATACACACCGTCTGCACATGGTCGGACTTGGCGGACGGTGCTAATTTATCAAAGTATAAAATGGGATTGGCGCCAATATCTAATTTATCATATTCATTGGTGACCAGCGCTGATTTGCCATCCGTGTCTTTTTTGATGAATGTGATCACATCAGCATCAGCAGAATCAGTAGCCACCTTGGCTAGCACCTGCTGAATCATCGACTCATCGGGCAGATCCCCTTGTACATAATCACCTGTTACGGGTAGCTCAAGACTGTCCGATGTATGCACCTTAATAAAATCAAAATACTCACACGCCACCTGCACCCATCGAGCCTTATCCTGCAAGGTCTGGGTATGATACTGATGCTCGCTGGGCGTGACAATGATGTGCAATGTGTCGCACCGCCCTGCAGCGATGTTAATGTCCTGAAGATGTCCCAAATGCAGCGGCTCAAACCGTCCCATCAAAAGCCCTATACTCATGAAAATCCTTGTATTCCAAAAAATTACGACGCCTTATTAAAGACTAAAAAATTTAAAAGATTTGTCATTATAACAAATTTCCACACCGCCCACGACAAAAGTCCAAAAAGATTACAAAACAACAAAACGCCGCTTAACGCTTAGCATTTGGGTTTTGTAGTGCTTTGGTAACTTAGGCTGATTTTAAATTGAAAATCGCACTAACAAGCCTCAAATTAATAGCAAGTCAATGAATTTTTTAAGGAATGATCATGACCAAAATGACAAAATTACACCGCTCAACCAAACACCGCTTATTAGCAGGCGTACTTGGTGGCTTTGCAGAATATCTGGGCTGGTCACCAACCACCGTCCGCGTGTTGTTTTGGGCGGTCATTATCTTTAGCGCAGGCGTTACCTTGCCTGTGGCATTATTCGCCTATCTGGTGATGTGGCTAGTCATGCCTGAAGCCACACCTGCTTCATATGCCATCGAGCACGAACACCGCTACTAAGCTACCTTATTAACAAAAACCACGTGAAAACGGTGGTTTTTGTTTTTTGTCATTGGTAAATTATGCTAAAATACGGATAAATTTTTAGCCATAAAAGTGACTAATCATGAAAACACCATTAACCTTTCAGCAAATTATCCTAACTCTACAAAACTACTGGGCAGAGCGTGGCTGTGTGGTCTTGCAACCTTATGACATGGAAATGGGGGCAGGGACGTTTCATACCGCCACATTTTTGCGTGCTTTAACGCCCGAAAAATGGAACGCTGCCTACGTTCAGCCGTCTCGCCGTCCCACAGACGGGCGTTATGGCGACAACCCCAACCGCTTGCAACATTATTATCAATTCCAAGTCGTCTTAAAGCCAAACCCTGCCAATATCCAAGAGCTGTATTTGGGTTCTTTGCAGGCGTTGGGCATTGATACACTAACCCATGACGTGCGTTTTGTGGAAGACAACTGGGAGAGTCCAACTTTGGGTGCGTGGGGGCTTGGCTGGGAAGTGTGGCTAAACGGCATGGAGGTTACCCAGTTTACCTATTTTCAGCAGGTGGGCGGGATTGAGTGTTTCCCTGTAACGGGCGAGATTACTTATGGCTTGGAACGCCTTGCCATGTACATTCAGGGTGTGGACAGCGTCTATGATTTGGTGTGGACGGACGGCGAGTTTGGGCGTGTTACCTATGGCGATGTGTTTCATCAAAACGAAGTGGAGCAATCTACTTATAATTTTGAATATGCAGACGTTGCCAAACTCTTTGAATTATTTGACTTTTATGAGCATGAAGCCGACCGCTTAGTGGGTGTAAATCTGCCCCTGCCTGCCTATGAAATGGTGCTAAAAGCGTCTCACAGTTTTAATTTGCTTGATGCACGAGGGGCGATTTCGGTCACCGAACGCCAACGCTTTATCCTACGTGTGCGGACATTGGCTCGTAAAGTGGCGGTCAGCTATGTGCAAGCTCGTGCTAAACTGGGTTTTCCTCTTGCTGATGAAGAACATAAAGCAGAAGCTCTTGAAAAATGGCTTGCCAAAGAAGAAGATTGATTTGACCATCACAACCTTTTTATTAACTAGGACGCATCATGAACACCAAATTGATTAAATCACTATCTGTATTATCACTTATCGCTCTTTTGACTGCTTGTGGTTTTGGTGGTAATAATGATAATGACAATAACGAACGTGAAAACGACCGCACCAAATATTCCGACCGTCAAGACCGTGATAATGACGATGACAGAAATGACAATCGTGACAATCAAAATGACGACCGTCGTGATAATGATGGCGATGATGACCGCAATGACAATCGTGATGACCGCAATGAGCATGATGATGAGAGAAATGACAATCGCAATGACGACCAAGACGGCGACAGAGATAACGATCGTGATAATGACGACGATGACAAAAATTAATACCAAATAAATATCATATCGGTTATTGATAAAAACCTGTATCGTGTTTTATAGTTAATTAAATGTAAAAGGTTAAAATGAGCACAATCCTATTTGAACTTGGCACCGAAGAATTGCCGCCAAAATCCCTAAAAACCCTACAAAATGCCCTATACGACCATGTCAAAACGGCATTGGGCGAGCAAAACATCGCTTTTGATGACATCAAGGCATTCTCTGCCCCACGCCGTTTGGCACTACTTATCAAAGGCGTGGGTGACTATCAGCCTGACCGCACCGAAACCAAAAAAGGCCCAAACATCAAGGCAAGTTTTGACGCTGATGGGAATTTGTCTCGTGCAGGGCAGGGCTTTTTGCAGGGGCTTAACGCAAACGGCTTAAACCTTACCAAAGACGATTTAGTCACAATCAGCGACAAAAAAGGCGAATATGTCGCTTATACGCTTACCATTAAAGGCGAGAAAGTTACCAACCTGATGCCAAGCCTTATCCAAAAGGCATTGGACGACTTGCCGATTGCCAAACGTATGCGTTCTGGGGCGAGCAAGGACGAGTTTGTCCGTCCTGTACAATGGGTGGTACTCATGGCGGACGATACTGTCATTCCTGCACGCATTTTAGGGCATGACACAGGCAGGCAGTCTCGTGGTCATCGCTATCACGCCCCTGATTTTTTTGTGATTGACCATGCCGAGAATTATGAAAGCCTGCTTGCCGAGCGGTTTGTGGTGGCGGATTTTGCCAAACGCCAAGCGAACATTGTCGCCCAAGTCCAAAAACTCTCCGATGAAATCGGTGCGACCGCCATTGTCCCTGATGAGTTGCTTGACGAGGTTACCGCCCTTGTGGACTATCCTGTTGCCTTGCGAGCCAGTTTTGAAGAGCGTTTCTTAGCCGTTCCCCAAGAAGCCCTTATCAGCACCATGCAAGCCGACCAAAAATATTTTTGCCTCACGGACGATAACGGCAAGCTAAAACCCAACTTTATCTTTGTCAGCAACATTGACAGCCTTGATAAATCTGCGGTGATTTTGGGTAATGAAAAAGTGGTACGCCCACGCCTGTCGGACGCTGAATTTTTCTTTTTGCAAGACCAAAAACGTCCGCTTGCCGACTTTGCCGAAACCCTAAAAACACGAGTGTTCCAAGACAAACTTGGCACGATTTGGGAAAAGGGCGAGCGTATTGCCAAACTGTCCGCCTTTATCAGCGAAAACTTGCGTCCGCACGGCTGGGACGTGCCGACCGATGATGTGGTGCGAGCGGGGGTTTTGGCGAAGGCGGATTTGGCGACCACGTTGGTGGGTGAATTCCCCGAATTGCAAGGCATTGCAGGGACGTATTATGCCCACAAATCAGGCGAAAAAGCGGACGTGGCGAACGCCATTGCCGAGCAATACCTGCCCAAATTTAGTGGCGATGAATTGCCAAAAACACCAATCGGTATCGCCCTTGCCTTGTCCGACCGCCTAGACACTTTGGTGGGGATTTTTGGCATTAACGAAGCTCCAACAGGCTCAAAAGACCCATTTAGCCTAAGACGGGCAAGCATTGGCGTTCTGCGTATTTTGATTGAAAATAAATTGCCATTAAACCTAGCAAGCCTTGCCCACGAAGCCATTAAAAATTATGGCAATAAAATCAATAACATGAGCGAGACCTTTAATGCCGTCATGGAATTTGTCAGCTCACGCTATCGTGCCATGTATACCGAGCAGGGCGTGAATGTGGACACCATTCAAGCGGTGCAAGCGATAAATCCGCACATGCCCCTTGATTTTGATGAGCGTATCCGTGCGGTGCAGGCGTTTCGTGCGTTGCCACAGGCACAGGTGCTGGCAGAGAATAATAAACGTGTTGCCAATATCCTTGCCAAAGCCGACAACGTGGGCGAGAATGTAGATGAGAGCCTATTGACCGAGACGGCAGAAAAGGCGTTGTATCAGGCGATTCTAAGCGCCAAAGAGATGGTGAAACCCTTGCAGGACAATGCCGATTATCAAGGGGTATTGACCGCCTTGACCGCCTTGGCAAGCCCATTGACCGATTTTTTTGATAATGTCATGGTAAATGCCGATGATGAAAATCTCAAAAACAACCGCCTAGCCTTGCTTGGGCAGGTGCGTACGCTGTTTTTGAGCGTGGCGGATATTGGGGTGCTTCAAAGCTAATCTGCATGCCACATCAAAAAAGCCTTGCAAGACGCAAGGCTTTTTTATGATACCGATAAATCCGCCAATAGATGGATTTTATTGATCATGCCAATTTTTTGATCTTAAATCCAAGCTCTGCCATTACAGATTCTTGCTCTAGTGGTGCAAGACTGGCCTTGGTGCATGGCTTATCTTTTAGGTAGGTTTGTGCGACACGCTTTAGATCATCGACACTTACTGCTAGGATTTTGGCACGCAGCGCCTGCTGATATGCCTTATCACGCCCATGCAGCTCACCAAAGCATGACTTAACCGCCTCGCCCGCTGGGGATCCAGGCTTGTCCATGCCTGCGATGATGCCCAAAATCGCCTCTTCAAGCTTTTCATCATCATGATCGTTATCAAGCAGCCAATCAATGCTTGCCATGAAGTGATCAAAAGTCGCAACGCAGTTCGGATCGCGATAGCTGTAGAATTTAAATGCTGCTGCATTCGCATCAAAGCTAGCCCCGCCGCCATACGCTCCGCCTTTCTCACGGATGGCGGCATGCAGATAGCCATTACGCAAGAATGGTGCAAGCACCATCAGCGCAGGCGCATCATCGTCATCCGATGTGGTCGCAGCATAGACGGCAGCATTATGATAGACATTGGTTGAGATGAGCCAAGCAATGTCATCTTGAGCGTCATCCTCGATGATGCCTGTCAAAGCATCAAAAGGCAGCGGCGACGTCGATTGTTCACCAGATGCCTTGCGATTCTTCAAAGTGCTGGTGATCTTATCGCTGATCACGACTGCAGAGTCGGACTCGCAGACTAAGATCACATCCTTAGGTAGGCTGGTGATGGCATTATGCAAGGCTGCCAAACGCGCACATAAGACCTCCCATTTATCTTCATTCTCATCCGCTAAGAACACCTTTAACGCACTTAGTGCAGGTAAGCCTGAAAAGGCATATTCAATCTTAGCAAGGTGACTCATATTGCGACTGGCTGTCTGCATGGCATAAGCATGACCTGCACCCGTCAGACGTGATTGCCAGTTGGTTTGTTTTTGTTGTAGAAGCTCACGAATGCGATCCGTCTCGGTGAATATCGTCTCATCCAGTACTTCACTCACCAGATTAACGGCGTCTAGTTTGCGGTTAAGCGCACGGGTCGCCACCACAAAATAACTGCTCATCTTGTCTTTATCCGCCACATCGGTTCGCTGACTGATGCGCGCCGTCACCCCCGATGAGCACGCTGCTTGCACCGCTTGGAATTCACGCGCGTCATGCTGATGCGTCCCCACCTCTGACAGTAGCGTCAGATAAATTGGCAGCAATGGGTTATTTAAAATATCGTCAGCGGCATCGCCCAGATCAGCGACCACCTGATAATAATACAGCCCATTCGTGCCCGCATGATATTCATACAACGTGCGCGTGTCGCCGTCGATGTTGATGGGTTTTTTGATGGCGTGTGTAAAGGCAACATCACTTGGAACGTCTGACAGACCCACTTTCGGCAGTAAGTTCACATCATCAATCATCGCTTGGCGCGCCTGCAGTTCAGCAGTTTTTTGTTGGATGGTGGCACGCGCCTCGTCGCTAAGTGCCTCATTGAGCTGGTCAAGTGCCGCCCGCTCATCATCGATGAGCCTTTGGGCTTTGTCTTTGTCAGGTGAAGCAGTTAGGCGCACGCGATGTGGGTTGTCGATCAGATGTTTTTTGATGAGTGATGGCACGAATTTAGGATCCTTCGCCTGCTGTCTTAGCCAGGTCAGATGCTCATCAATCTGCCACACATCCAGCGGATTACCACCGTGCACCACCGTGCTAAACGCCTCAAGCATCAGCGTCAAGCCATAAGGCATGCTGTCACCACCGATGTGTCTTTGGTCAAGCTCTATCTGATGTAGCACCGTCTCGATGGTCTCATCATCAACGCCTTCTGTGGCGACTTCTGAGAGTAGGTCTAAGATGCCTTGCTCCACATCATCGGCATATTCGACGTCCGAGCCTCGCACACCAGCATAGAACACCATCTCATAATGACTGTCATCTAAGCCAAGCAGAGGACTTGGCGCCACAGACTGTGGATAACTCTCAAGATAAGCACGCAGTGGAGAACCTGAGTGCTCCACCAAAACCCCCTCCATCAGACGCAGTGACAATCTTTCACGGGGGTCGCTGATGGTTGGTAATAGCCACGACAGCACATGGTGGGTCATCTGTTTGCCGTTATTATCAGCGGTATAAGTATCAAAGGCTTGTACAGGCTGGGTCAGGCGTTTCTCTAGGGCTGAGGTGAACTTTTTGCCCACCTTGGGACGGCTGATGTCATCAAAGCGCGCCAACACATCATTCTGTAATTTGTCCTGAATGTCTTTGGCAGGAATGTCCCCAAAGCTCATCACGATGGCGTTCGATGGATGATAATGCGCCTGATGGAATTTCACCAGATCGTCATGGGTTAGATTAACAATGTGCTTAGGATCGCCACCAGAATTATAATGATAGGTCGTCGTCGGGAACAGATGATGCGTCAGTGCATAATACAGCTGATCGATCTCACCGCTCATCGCGCCCTTCATCTCATTAAAGACAATGCCGTGATATTGTGGCTTGCCCGCTCCATCCAGTTCAATGCGGATACCCTCTTGGGCAAAATCCAGCTCATGAATATTGGGGAAAAAACACGCATCCACATACACAGACAGCAGATTAAAAAAATCATTCTTGTTCTGAGTGGCGAACGGATAAACCGTCCAATCCGCTGCCGTCATGGCATTCATGAATGTCTGCAAGGAACGCTTAATCATGCTAAAGAACGGATCGCGCACAGGGTATTTTTCAGAGCCACACAGCACCACATGCTCCAAGATATGCGCCTCACCGCGCGATGTCATCGGCTGTGTGGCAAAACCGATCATCAGTGCATTCTCATCATTATCACATGCCAGATGATAATGCATGAGCCCAGTTTCTTTGTGGCGATAATATGCCACATCAATGTTTAGTGCGTCGATTTTCGTTGTTGATATGAGCTCAAAAGCAGGATTGTTGGCGGTCATGAGTATCCTTAATAATTGTTCGTATGCATGAATAAAGTCATCAAAAATCGCTAGTTTAGCATAATTAATTCAAGGTGTTGAGATTAAAATCACCATACCCCATTTAATGCCGTCAAAATAAAAGATCGCAAGTGGTTTAGCTTGCGATTTTTATATTTATCGAAGGTTTAAGATAAGGGGCTGTACTGGTATAACATTGATGTTGCTATAGTACAGCCCCAAACTTTTTAAAAAAGCAATATCAACAATAAATCCCATTGTGTGAATTAAACTTATAAAATCCAAGACCCACCACTACAGTGCAGCAGAATGTGCATCACGCACCAATATGTTTTTAGGTATTGCAATTGGTGATAATTTTGGATAAATTTGCAGGGGGTAAATTGCAATTTTACCTTGTGAAATCATCAAATTTAGGATTTTTGGTGGTTGGTGCAGATTCGCTGAAAGTGAGATGAATGTGTTTGATGTTAATCCAGAAATTATTGAAAGAGTTCTTGAGGGTGCTTAGCACTTAGAAACTTTAGAGCATTATCAAGAAGATAAAGAATACTATGCTTTGGACTTCTCTAAAGAAGAAAAATGTGAAATTCGCCATAAAAAAATGGTTAAAGAATGGAGATGGTCGCAGCTGGAGAAATAATGAAAAACCTATTTATAAAGAGGGTTTGCGTTATGCGATTACTAAAGATGGATATTTAAATGCTGATGTATGGCTGCCAGGTATTGACTATGTGCCCATAGAAGGCGTTCATAACGAAACACACTCACAAGAATTTGATAGATTATACAAAAATTTCCTACTTATCCTATGGGGCAAATGGTTCAATGAACCCTTTGTAGAAGCTGATTTGTCTAATTATAGAGTTAGGATAGATGATGAATTTGTTCGGTTTCCGCATATGCCTAAATTATGGAAAGAGTCGATTTATAAATAGATAAGTCATAAAGTGAAACAAACCATCATTTCAGATGGCTTACATCTCTTTTTGTGGATTTTACAGGCGACACCACACCACCTAAGTCATCAACAGTTCCGTAGGGCGTGTATCCTGCAAGACTAATGTTAGAAACCGTTCCAAAAAACCTACCCAAACCTACCCAAAGGCAAATTTAGCGTTTTCTTTCTACTTCACCGTTGTTTGCCTTATTCGTTTGAACTTGGACTTACATCAACTCCATAGACTGACACGGTGGAACTCACCGCCTTTTTAACTGTTAGACAGTTAAAACTTTTGTTGCATTGTTTAAAATATTGATACTGGCATTTATATCACGGTCATGTTGTTTGTGACAGCTAGGGCATTGCCAGTTACGCACATTCAAAGTCAAATCCGCTTTTGCCATAATAAAACCACAATTTGAACAAGTTTTAGAGCTTGGATAAAACCTATCCAATTCTTTGATGGTCTTGCCCCATTGATTTGCTTTGTAGATGAGTTGCCTTTTAAGTTCATAAAACCCTAAATCATTGATAGTACGGCTTAGTTTGCGATTTTTTACCATGCCTTTGATATTTAGGCTTTCAATACAAATCACATCAAACTTTTTAACCAAGTTGGTACTAAGTTTGTGTAAAAAGTCTTTTCTGATACAACTGATTTTGTAATACAACCGTGAGAGCTTGGTTTTCACTTTTTCACGATTTTTAGAGCCTTTTTGTTTACGGCTAAGTTGTTTTGATAATCTTTGAAGTTTTTTAAGTTTATTCTTTAAAGGTTTTGGTGCTTGTATCTTTTCTCCTGTTGAAAGTGTGGCAAGGTCGGTAATGCCTAAATCAATGCCAACAGCATTACCTGTTTTAAGAGTTTGATTGGTTTTAAGTTGTTTGGCTTGTGTGTTATTGTCCAGTTCAACCGCAATGGATACAAACCATTTACCACCTTTTGTAAAGACTTTGGCGGATAAAATTTTCCCTTGATGGCGTAAGTTTTCACGCATTCTTACCAAACCTAAATTGGGAATTTGAATAAAAGGTTTGTCTTTGTTGAGTTTTAGCTTAAATTGGTCATTGGATAGGCTAAATCTGTCGTTCACACCTTTTTTGCGAAATCGGGGATATTTGCTTTCGCCTTTAAAAAAGCGTTTGAATGCGTCTCCTAGTTGCATAATGGCAAGTTGGGGAGAGCATTTGGTTACTTCCATCATAAAGGGAGATTGGGTGCGTTTGATGGCGTTAAGCTGTTTTCTTAATTTGCCTTGTGTGGGTTTGTTGAGTTTGCTTTCGTCAATTGGTAGGTTCTTTGCTAAACAGTCATCACGATATTGTTTGTCTTGTTCGTATTGCCTTTTCCACTCCGCCAATGCCCAATTATAAGCAAATCTGGCAACACCGCAAGCCTTTTTAAAATAAGTGGCTTGTT
The DNA here is from genome assembly GCF_900453105.1 of Moraxella ovis. Classification (NCBI taxonomy): domain Bacteria; kingdom Pseudomonadati; phylum Pseudomonadota; class Gammaproteobacteria; order Moraxellales; family Moraxellaceae; genus Moraxella; species Moraxella ovis. Next base: position 1,942,181 of record NZ_UGPW01000001.1, on the reverse strand, counting down.
TGTTATTGGGTTTTAGTTCAATGATGTGTCCACGAATGGCGGTCATTCTAACACCGCCTTAACAGCTTCTAACACTTTTTTATTTTTCTTACTGCATGAACCATACAGACGAGCGGAAAATACGGTGATGATTTCTAACACATCTTGAGCAAGCTCTTCTTCAAAGGATAGGTTTTCGCCTTGATTGATAATGACAACTTCCACATTCTTTCTTTCGCATAGAGCGAAGATCAGTTCCGAACCAAAGCGTAATAGGCGGTCTTTATGGGTTAAAACCAATCTGCCGATTTCATTGTTTAATATGCCGTCAAGCAGTTGTTTAAGTCCTTTTTTGTGGTAGTTCATGCCAGAACCCAAATCATTGATGACCTCATAAGTCCAGCCTTGTTTGGCACAGTAGAGTTCTAAAACTTGGATTTGACGCTCTAAATCGTCCTTTTGGTCGTGGCTGGATACTCGTGCATAGGCAATGGTTTTTCGGTCTTTGTTGCCTATGCCATGCAGTAGGTTTGGGTTGATTTTACTAATATCGTAACGTCTGTGTCCTTTAGGTGTTCTTTCGGCAACAAGCACACCACTTTCGTCCCATCTGCGTAATGTTGAGATGGACACACCAAGTTGTTTGGAAGCTTCGTTGATACTAATTAATCTATTCATAATTACACATTATAGAGTAGATTTAGGTAGACTTTAAGTAGCTGTTTTTTGCCCTGTTAATAGCAAACTCATATTAAGGATGCAGACGGTGATGAATTTTAAATCATGTCCTATTCTTTGCTTACCAAAAGGTATGGAAATAGAAGAATTTCATGAGATGATTGATTGGGCTTACAAAAATAAAGACGAGAAAACCGTTCTTATCTTAGATGAAAAAGACGTTCGGTATTATCAAGATAGGGGCTTATGGGAAATCATATCCAATGAAACGGGAAATTGGCTGTTTGGAATCCATGAAGACGATTGGATTTTTGATTTTGATGTCATGCAAAATATCATTGATTCAATTTTCAAAAATAATTTTCTTATTGATGATAACATTAGCAAAATATTATTTATATTGGATTATGCAATCAAAAACAAAAAATCAGTTGTTTTTTATTTATAATCCGTAGGTTGGGCTCTCAAACAAAACCCAACATTTTCCAAAATTTAATTTATTGGCTTGTGCTATCTAGCCCAATCTACGAGCTAATTTTATATCAACAATCACACGTCAAGCAAAAAATTAATCGGGCCGTCATTGACCGCCATGATCGCCATATTCGCCCCAAATTCACCTGTGGCAACGCTTGGATAGGCTTGTTTGGCATAATTTACCAACTTATCAAACAACGCCCTTGCATCATCTGGGGGCATGGCAGGGGCAAAATCAGGACGGCGACCCTTGTTGGTTTTTGCCATGAGCGTAAATTGCGACACCAGTAGCAAGCCACCGCCCACATCGGATACTGATTTGCCCATTTTGCCGTTGCCATCTTCAAAAATGCGATAGGCGATGATTTTATCCACCAGTCTACACGCTTTATCAAAATCATCATCTTTGCCAATGCCGATATAGGCAAGCACGCCTGATTGGATTTGTCCGATGATTTGACCGCCCACATTGACATGGGCGGACTTAACTCGTTGGATTAGGGCTTTCATGGGTTTTTCCTTTGGGTTGGGTTTAAATGGAATTGTCGGGGTGATTTATTTTTGGTAGAATTTATTCTAGTGCAAATTATGATTTTTGGGCGAATAAATTGCCCCTACACGCCCATATTATTGCAAAAATTATTTTAATGGAACAATGCCAAATTTTAACCATTTTAAAAATTACCTTGCCCGTATCTTATACCGCACCCAATCATACCCCCAATTAAAAAGTAGCATATATACCCAATCACCGCCACCACGCCAATATCCATAACAAACGCCATCCACAGCGAGGCATCTAGGGCGTAGGCAATCATCGGCACGGTTGCCAAAAACAGCCCACCTTCAAACAAGCCCATATGAACAAGGCGAGTGCCAAGCGAGCGGTAAAGGCGTTCGCCCGTTACCACTTTGTCAAACAAAAAATTAAACACCATGTTCCACACCACCGCCAGCACCGAGATTGCCACCGCCAAGCCTGTAGCGTGGGCATGGCTATGGTTGTCGCCAAACAGGGCAAAAACAGCCACCGTCAGCCCAATCGCCCCAATCTCAAACAGCATGGCATGAAATAGGCGTTCTTTGGCGGTCATGGGATTGGGGGTGTTTGGCATAAAATTTGGCTAAAAAACAGTTATTATACCAAACATTAACCCGCCGAAAAATTGGCAAACAGCACCTTTTTATCGCCATAATAAAACTCATCATTGATAAAAATCTGACACGCCACGCCACAGCAATGCCAACTGCTACCGACTTTTACGGTAATTTTGGTGTCATTGACATAAAAATCTTTGGCAAATCCAAATCTTTTAAAATTACTCCCTTTGTAGTAATGCACCTGTTTGCCGTCTATGATGATCTCTTCTGTGGTCTGACCCAGAAAATTCCAACCATTATTAACAACAATGTCCATGCCGTCATAGGTGGTTTGCCATGTCTTTTTAAAGGTTTTTGCAAACGTCATTTTGAGCATTTTTATCTGCCTTATTAAAAAAAAGAAGTCCTTATCTTAACAAAAATACGTTACAATAGCGTGGTTGATTTGTTATTTTAACTGTAAGGCATGAATATGAACCTATTTACCCTAGCCCAAAACTTAGCCCCACAGCAAACCCTATCCGAAGTGGCAGGCTACCTTGCCAAAAGCCAAAATCCGTACATCAAAAAAGCCTTTGTCCATACCTTTGCCAAGGCTTACAACATTGATTTGACAGAATATGAACGTGGCAATTTGGACGATTATGAGAGCTTCAACGACTTTTTTACTCGTGAATTAAAGAGTGGTATGCGACCGATTGACGAGACGGCAGACGGCATTGCCTGCCCCGCTGACGGTAAAATCAGCCAAATCGGAGCAATCACAAACGGGCAACTTCTCCAAGCCAAGGGGCGAGATTATGACGTGGGGCAACTTTTGGCGGATTTTGAGCTGGGTAAGGCGTTTGCGGACGGCTCATTTGCCACGATTTATCTTGCCCCCACCAACTACCACCGTGTGCATATGCCGTTTGACGGTACGCTACTTGCCACACGTTACGTGCCAGGTACGCTGTTTTCGGTCAATAACACCACCGCCGAGAACGTGCCTGACCTGTTCGCCCGTAACGAGCGGTTGGTGTGCGAATTTGACACCGCTTTTGGGCGTGCGTGCGTGGTGCTGGTTGGGGCGATGATTGTGGCGGGGATTGAGTCTGTGGCGACAGGGGCAATCAAACGCACGCCCTACATTCAGCACCGCACGCATGACATCACGTTCAAAAAAGGTGATGAGCTTGGGCGGTTTTATCTGGGTTCTACCGCCATTATCGTGCTACCAAAATCGGCAAATACCACATGGGGCGATGAGTTTGTATATGGTAAGACGGTGGTAATGGGGCAGAGGATTGGGGCGGTTACACAGTCTTAATTTATCAGTTAAATTTGCCAAAATGGTAGGGTGCGTACTATGCACCATTTGCCCAATCATTACAACTTGGCATAAATCAAACAGATGGCTTGATTTATGCCGATTTTCATTTTAAAATAAAGAAAAATCGTTAGATTGTCATTAGTTTTATAAGGAAAAATAACGATGAGCAATAATTTTAACATGAGTTTTGACCCTACCGCCAAAGAACAATTTGCCAAAGTGGTTGGTGAATATGGCTTGACTGTGCCACAAGCATTTAAATTATTTGCCAATCAAGTCATTAAAACAGGGGTTATCCCTTTGTCCTTTGATTGGGCGAAAAACGACAAAATCCCCACCGACAAACTGCTAAACGCCATTAGCGAGTTGGAGCAGGGCGATGTGTTGACCTATGACAGCTTGGATGATTTTGTTAAGGCGTACGACACCACCTCCAAATCATAACGTGCCATGAAAAAAATCATCACCACACGCCAGTTTGATAAGGATTTAAAGGCTTTGGGTTTATCAAGCGAGCTGATAGACGTATTGCACGCCCTAATCCATGACACGCCCCTGCCGACTATCTGGCGGACGAGATACAGGGCATTTTGGGCTTGACGGTGGATGTCGGTGAGATGATTGGTAAATTTAAACTGAGCCAAAACCGAGAGCAGGGCGATTTTGACAGCGTGGTGCAAGGCTTGACCGATAGCGGACAAGTGGGGCTGGCGAGATCGGTTGCTCGGACAAGGGGGTAGGACGATTGCGGTAAATTAGGCTGTGCGGTACTAATCCAATTTAAGAAGATCTTTATTTTTCAATGATGAAAATTTGCAAAGCAACTTTTTCATAAGATTTTCCCGATTCGTCCGTGATGTTTTTATCGACTGCTAAAAAATATACCGTATATCGCTTGTTGTATTGGTAGAAATTTTCACAAATCCATGCAGGGACATAGACTTTACAATAAGATTTAATGATGGCGTACTTAGCCCCAATTACCATCTTCAATGTGCCACTATAGTATCTAGCAAATTCCGGTATCTTCTTATCTTGGGATATATTGATGCTTAAAATATGTCCAAAAGAATTATTGATAATATCTTAAAATTTGACCTTCCAAACAATAAAGAATTTCCGGGAATTCTTTGTGTTTTACAATAAGTTCGCTTTCATCATCCTTTGTTAAAAGCTGTGTCACTCCTTGGCTGATATTATGACGAAATATAATGGCTTTATGCATGGTGACATCTCTATTTTTTGAAGTTTTGCTATTTAGTAAGGCAATAGTTGTTTTAAGTTCGCGATTCTCTTGTTTTAAACGGTTAACTTCGTGCTGTAGTTTAATAGAATCTTTGTCTGCCGAACTATTTAGTAGTTGCTCTGCTTTGTTTACTTGATTTTTCAAATTGGTAAAAATTTGCTGCCATCTTTCATCAGAAATAAAATGCCTATTTTCTGGTTTTGCTAGATAATTAATAGAGTTTATGCTATCATGTAAACGCTCCAAAATATCTTCATAGTATTTTGCTAATGCCATATTTTACCTAAATAAATATTTATGGATATGTTTGGGATTAAATAAAAGACACAGTGACAAGATGTCGGCGCTGGCGTTGTTGCAAAGATATTAATTGGATCAACAAATATCTTTGTCATAGAGAGAACCACTACAACCCTATCAAATCAAACATCAGATTAGGTTCGTCGCCCGCCATGAGATGAGTCAATGCTTTGGCGGAGCCGCAGGCGTGCGTAAAGCCAAGCGTGCCATGACCTGTGTTCAGCCATAGATTATCCAGTGTCTCCCCTGTCGAGCCGTGACGTACCTGCCCGAAGTGTGCCTGTCCGATGAGTGGCACATTGGACGGTGTCATGGGGCGCAGTCCTGTCCAGTAATTTGGCTCATCATAACTTAACGCATCGCCGAACAGAGATCGAACGCGGCGGGTCAAGGCATGACAGCGCGTCTTATCGAGATCCGTATTATAGCCGTTAAATTCTGCCGTGCCTGCCACACGCAGCACATCACGCTGATCGGAGGTAAAGCGGCTTATAACGAGCTTATATTCATCATCGATCAGGCTGACTTGTGGCACTCGAGCGCCATCAAGCACCTGATAGGTGGCTGAATAGCCCTTAGCAGGAAAAATCGGTAAAAACACCCCAATCGCATCAAGTAATGCCTTGCCATGACTTGCCAGACAGACGACATAATGGTCGCTTTTATGGGTGATGGTGTTGTCTTTGTGGGTTAGTGTCAGATGGGTGATGGTGCCGTTGGTCTGATGGATGCTATCGATGTGCGTATCATGTAGGAATTTGACGCCTTGTGCTTGGCAGCGCTTGGCGAGCTCACGGGTGAATAGATGAGCGTTACCAGACAGATCGGCATCAGTATAAGTCGCCCCTACTAAGGCATCACCCAGCATGCCAAGTGCAGGCTCGATGTGCCGAGCTTGATCGGGGCTGATGAGCGTGCGATGACAGCCCAATGTCTGCATTCTCTGAGTGGGCGTGATTGCGGATTGATATTCTGCATGACTGGTATAAAAGTGCATGATGCCCTGTAGCCGCTGTTCAAATGCCAATGGCAACTTTGCCATCAGATCCTTTAGCGCATCACGAGAATACAGCCCCAAATTGACCATCTGCACCAGATTGGCGTCGGCACGCTTGGCGGTGCATTCTCTTAAGAATCTATAGATGAATCGCATCTGTTCTATGTTGCCATTGATGCGATAAAGCAGAGGCGCATCGGGCTGGCTGAGCCATTTTAGGGCTTTTAGAGGGGTGCTGGGATTAGCCCATGGCGTAGCGTGGCATACTGAGATCTGACCACCATTGGCGAAGCTGGTCTCCATGGCGGGCAGGTTTTGGCGGTCGATGACCGTTACATCAAAGCCTGCTTGAGACAGATACCAAGCGCTAGTGACACCCGTAACGCCCGCACCGAGCACCGTAACGGTTGGCTTATTGGTATTAGCCACGCGCCACATCATCCATAAGCTTATCGGGCAAGGGTAAAATCTCCCCGATTTCCGCTACATTCTCAGGCGAGCCAATGACTAGGGCGTCAAAGCCACCATCGGTAGGTACGCTATTGACGATTTGTACTTTGCCAAGTTTATCGCCATCATTTGTCTGTTCTGTGAGCAGGATACGGTGCAGGTAGGCTTTTGGGCTTGCCTTGAACCACAGCCGGGCGATGATCTCTTGCCCTAGATAGCAGCCTTTATCATAGTCCACGCCCCCACGCTGGTGTAGGCGCAGCTCTTGGGGTTGGAACAATCCTTGGGTTGCTTTGGTGATCCAATAGTTGCCTGTTTGGATGCTTAAGCTTGTCCAATTCTGAGCATCGGCTTGATCGGCATCATCACTAAAGGTTGGCTGACCATGCTCTATAGCAGGATAAATGGGCGCGACATCAGACTGGGTGAATTTAGAAAATGCGCCGTATTTTTTGATGTGTGCGGTCAGATCGCTCATGCAGTCTGCTGAGGTGACGAGCGCGAAAGACTCATCGTCAATTCGTCTCACCCATAGCCCAAACTGCACGCGACCCTTTAGATCGCTGATGGCGCAGGGCGAAAAATCATCGGTTAATTTTTCGACATTGATGGTTAATTGACCTTGTAAGAATTTGGTGGCGTCTTTACCGATTAGGGTGACTTGCTCAAAAGTGGGGATTGTCGTTGTCATGATTGTGTCTTATTGTTTGTTGTGAAATAAATAAAAAAGCAGTTATGTTATGGTTGTAATTGTAGCATTTTCAAGGCAAGATTAACATTTTGTATCAACAAAAAATTCGCAAAATCTGCTATACTAGGCGCTCATAATTTTAGCTCTATTTAGGATGTATCATGAATCTACCTGCCTGCCCAAAATGCGAAGAAAACTACACTTATGCTGATGGCGATCTCTTGATCTGCCCAATGTGCGCGCATGAATGGTCAGCAGATGCAGACGCGGATGACATGCCTATTATTAAGGATGCAGTGGGCAACGTGCTAAATGATGGCGACAGCGTAACTGTGATTAAGGATTTGAAGGTCAAAGGCTCATCAACGCCAATCAAAGTAGGTACAAAAGTCAAATCCATCCGCCTGATTCATGACGCACCAGATGACCATGATATTGATTGTAAGATCGATGGCTTTGGTGCAATGAAACTAAAATCCAGCGTGGTAAAAAAAGCCTAGTTCTATTTTCTTTCTATATGCATTCATAAAATCAAATAACAAGGAGCTCCCATGACGACACTTACTGCCGACCAAGTCTTATTTGAAAAAGCTAAACGCCACATTCCGGGGGGTGTAAACTCGCCCGTGCGTGCCTTTGCAGGGGTGGGTGGTACGCCTGTGTTCGTAAGCCGTGCCAAGGGAGCGTATATGTACGACACCGAAGGGCGTGAATACATCGACTACGTTGGCTCGTGGGGACCTATGATTTTGGGTCATGCTCACCCCAAAGTCATTGATGCGGTCAAAAAGGCTGCCGATGACGGCTTGTCCTTTGGAGCTCCCACGCCCTTTGAGACCACGATGGCGGATTTGATTGCCGACATTATCCCGCACATTGAGCTCGTTCGCATGGTGTCATCAGGCACGGAGGCGACCATGAGTGCCATTCGTCTGGCTCGTGGCTACACAGGGCGAGATAAGATTGTCAAATTTGAAGGGTGCTATCATGGGCATTCAGATAGCCTGCTTGTCAAGGCAGGTTCTGGCATGCTAGACATTGGTGAGCCGACATCTAAGGGCGTGCCTGCCGACTTTGCCAAGCATACTGTAACTTTGCCTTATAATGACATTGATGCGTTGCAATCCGCCTTTGATAAATTTGGCGATGAATTTGCGTGCGTGATTTTAGAGCCGATAGCGGGTAACATGAACATGATTGTCCCGAGCCAAGAGTTTCATAACACCCTGCGCGAGCTTTGCACCAAGCACGGGGCGGTGTTGATTTTTGATGAAGTGATGACGGGCTTTCGTGTGGGGCTAAAAGGGGCAAGCCATCATTTTGGCATTACCCCTGACCTTAGCACCTTTGGCAAAATCATCGGAGCTGGCTTGCCTGTGGGAGCATTTGGCGGTAAGCGTGAGATTATGGAATGTATAGCCCCCTTGGGCGGTGTTTACCAAGCAGGGACATTGTCTGGCAACCCCTTAGCCATGCGTGCAGGTAAGGCGATGTTTGATGAATTAACTCGTCCGAATTTTTATGAAGAATTAACCGCCAAAGCCGCCAAACTGGTAAACGGCTTGCAAGCACTTGCCGACAAACACGGCATAGATTTTGCAAGCTGTCATGTGGGCGGTATGTTCGGGCTGTTTTTTGCCAAAGAATTGCCTAAAAACTTTAATGACGTGGCATGCGCCGACACCAAACGCTTTAATAAGTTTTTCCACGGCATGCTAGAACGTGGCATTTATCTTGCGCCTTCTGCCTTTGAGGCGGCGTTCATGTCGATTGCGCACACTGATGATGACATTAAAAAGACGCTGGTGGCGGCGGATGAAGTCTTTGCATCGTTGTGATTAAAATGATCTCTCCTTGTATTTGGTCTGTTTATCATTATATAGTTAAAAATTTAAATTTGTTGGAACATTCATGTTAAGTAAAATTATCGGCAGTGTCATTGGCACTAAAAATGAGCGCGAGCTCAAACGCATGCGCAAAATTGTCGCAAAAATCAACGCCTATGAACCTACGATTCAGACGCTGTCCGATGAAGAGCTGCGCCAAAAAACCTTTGAATTCAAAGAGCGCCATCAACAGGGTGAGAGTCTAGATAGCATCCTGCCAGAAGCCTTTGCGGTATGTCGTGAAGCGTCCATTCGTGTTAATGGCATGCGCCACTATGACGTGCAGCTCATCGGTGGTATGACTTTGCATGAAGGCAAGATTGCCGAGATGAAGACCGGTGAGGGTAAGACCTTGATGGCGACCCTTGCCATTTATCTAAATGCGATCAGTGGTAAGGGTGTGCACGTCGTCACGGTGAACGACTATCTGGCAGGGCGTGATGCCGAGCTGAACCGTCCTTTATTTAGCTTTTTGGGGTTGACGGTGGGCGTGATTTACAGCCAGCAGCCACCACAGGAGAAGTTTGAGGCTTATCGCGCTGACATCACTTACGGCACGAATAACGAATACGGCTTTGACTATCTGCGTGATAACATGGTGTTTAGCCTTGCCGAGAAAAAACAGCGCCCGCTTAATTACTGTATCATCGATGAGATCGACAGTATCTTGATTGATGAGGCGCGTACACCGCTCATCATCTCAGGTCAAGCAGAAGATTCAGCCGAGCTGTATGCACTGATTAACACCATCGTGCCTCGCCTGACTCGCTCTGAAGATGAAGAGGCGAATAAAGATAATAAAGACGGCGATTTTTGGATTGATGAGAAGAACCGTGCCATTGAGATCAGTGAAAAAGGCTACGAGAAGATCGAGCGATTCTTGGTTGAGGTGGGTGAGCTTGGCGCCAATGAGAGTCTGTACAGCCCTGCGCGTTTGCCATTGCTGGCGCATGTGCAGGCGGCGATTCGTGCGCACCACATTTTTGTTAAGAACATTCACTACATCGTCCAAGATGGCGAGGTCATCATTGTTGATGAGAACACGGGTCGTACCATGCCTGGCCGTCGCTGGAGTGAGGGTCTGCATCAAGCGGTAGAAGCCAAAGAGGGTGTTGAGATTCAAGCCGAAAACCAAACGATGGCAACCACTACCTTTCAGAACTATTTTCGTCTGTATGACAAGCTGTCCGGCATGACAGGTACGGCAGATACCGAGGCGGCAGAATTTAAGTCCACTTATGATCTTGATGTGGTCATCATCCCAACACATCGTCCGATTGCTCGTATCGACATGGATGATCAGATCTTCTTAACCAAGCTTGGTAAATACCAAGGCATCATCAAAGAGATCAAATCAATCACCGCCAAGGGCGCACCTGTGCTGGTTGGTACGGCAACGATTGAGGCAAGTGAGGAGCTGTCGTACCTACTGGATCAAGAAGGTATCGTTCATAACGTCCTAAACGCCAAGCAGCATGAGCGCGAAGCAGAGATCATCGCTCAGGCGGGTCGCCCACAAGCAGTAACCATCGCCACCAACATGGCGGGTCGTGGTACAGACATCATCCTAGGTGGTAACTGGCAAGCTCAGATTGATAATCTGCATGAGCTGACCGAAGAGCAAAAAGCGCAATTACAAGCCGATTGGCAAAATAAGAACGAAGCGGTAAAAGCGGCAGGCGGTCTACACATCATCGGCTCAGAGCGCCATGAATCTCGCCGTATCGATAACCAGCTGCGTGGTCGTGCTGGTCGTCAAGGCGACCCGGGGCAATCGCGTTTCTTCTTGTCATTAGAAGACGACCTGATGCGCATCTTCGCTGGCGATCGTGTCATGAATATGTTCCGTGCGATGGGTCTAAAAGAAGATGAAGCGATCGAGCATAAGATGGTCTCTCGTTCAATCGAAGGTGCGCAGGGTAAGGTTGAGGCGCGTGACTTCGATGCGCGTAAAAACCTACTCAAATATGACGATGTGGCGAATGAGCAGCGTAAGGTCATCTATGGGCAGCGCGATGACTTGTTAGGGCAAGCAGACTTGCAAGAATCCATTAAAGAGATGCATCATGAGGTCTATAATGCACTGATTAATCAGTTCGTACCAGCAGGTTCAGTGGATGATCAGTGGAATATCGATGGCCTAGAAGATGAAATCGAAGACGCGTTCAGATTCTACATGCCGATCAATGATTGGCTGGATGCAGATCGCCGCCTTGATGAAGAAGGTCTGCGCGATAAGATCATCAGTACCGCAATCGCACGCTACGAAGACAGACGCATGCAGATGGGCGAAGACAGCGCGGCACAGCTTGAGCGTCATTTCATGCTACAGAGTTTAGATCGTCACTGGAAAGAGCATCTTACCCAGATGGATCAGCTTCGTAAAGGCATTCATCTGCGCAGCTACGCTCAGAAGAACCCTGAGCAAGAATATAAACGCGAATCTTTTGAATTGTTCCGCTCAATGCTTGGTGCGATTAAATCTGACATCGTTCAGGATTTGGCGCGTGTTCATGTACCAACCCCTGAAGAGCTTGCTGCACTAGAAGAAGAGCGTCGTCGCCAAATCGAGCAGATGCGCATGCAGTTCGAGCATAATCAAGCCAATGAAGAGACGAGCGAACCACGCGAACATCGCGCAGCATCAAATCAAAACATCACCTTCACATTAAGTGCAGCTGGTGTGAGCGCAGAACAAGCAGCGCGTATGGCGGAAAAAGATGTGGCTATACCCGAAAACATTAATCGTAACGCGCCGTGTCCTTGTGGTAGTGGACTAAAATACAAGCAATGCCATGGCAAACTATCGTAAAAACTTAAATAGACAGGTCTTTGCCTGTCTATTTTTTGTGATATACTGTGTGAATCAACCATCAATGATAAGAACTATCATTTACAATATCTGATGAATTTAAGAGTGTTTCAATGAAAAAACTAATTTGGCTGGCCTCTATATTATCTGTGGTTATGATGACAGGCTGTGGTGATAAAAAAGAGGCGACTACAGAAGAGTCTGCAGAAGTAGAAGCTGTTCCGATGTCTGCTGAGCCTGCTGATCCGATCATCAGAACTGAGCCGAGCATTCAAGATCCGCTGGTAACTGAACCCGTTGAAGGCGATGTATTGGAATCTGACGCATCAGCGGAAGTAGAGCAGGGCGATACTCAGGCAGTACCTATCGAATCGATGGATGAGGAAGTTACCACAAATTAATCACACGACAAATATGTGCTAGTATGCAATTATTAATATAACAGATAAAAAAAGAGAACCAAAAGGTTCTCTTTTTATGTGCTTTAAGAAAAAAGACAAATTAGTTAGTCTTAGTCTCAGTGGTAGCAGCAGCTTCAGCAGCAGGAGCGGTAGCAGCGTCTGCAGCAGCTTTATCAGCAGCGTCTTTTGCAGCGTCAGCAGCTTCTTCAGCAGCATCTTGTGCGTTTTCAGCAGTAGCTTCAGCTTGCTCAGCAGCAGCGCCAGTAGTAGCTTGTGCGTCTACAGCAGCAGTAGCAGCAGCGTCAGCAGCAGCTTGTGCAGCGTCAGCAGCTTGTTGTGCAGCAGCGTCAGCAGGAGCAGCGTCAGCAGCAGCTTGTGCTTCGTTTGCAGCAGCTTGTGCTTCTTCAGCAGCTTTAGAAGCTTCTTCAGCTGGCTTTGAGCAAGCAGTTAGAGCTAGAGAAGCGATTAGAGCAGATAGAACTAGTTTAGTTTTCATGGTGATCTCCATAGGATAGTAAGTTAGCAATTGTATTTACAGTTCTTAATGGCACTAGGCGAGAACAAAGGATTGCTCTCGCCTTGTTGCAAAAATCCCTGAAATACTTTACTGCATCACAAATTATATAGTAATTCAGCATAAACAAAAAATGATATTTTTTAGCAAAATCAGAAAAAATGTAACAAAATATTTCTAATTGATTGCTAAGTATCGAATTTCTATTCAAAACGCCTAAAAATCCACCATATAATCGAGAATTTTTCGTTTAAAATAGTACTTTATAGTAGCATAGAATTATGACCGTTTCAAGTCAAGGATTTTTGGTGACTTAGGAGGACGCTTTTTTGGTCATATTGCTAAAAAATTCGTCATTTGTCTTAGAGTCTTTTAGGCGGTCAAGTAAAAACTCAGTCGCTTGGGAGTCATCCATCGGTTGCAGCAGCTTGCGCAGAACCCAGACACGGCGCAGAGTCTCTTCATCTAATAGGCGCTCTTCACGGCGAGTGCTTGATTTTTTGATGTTGATGGCAGGGAATATGCGACGCTCCGCCAAATCACGCTCAAGGGTGATCTCTTGGTTGCCCGTGCCTTTAAATTCTTCAAAGATCACCCCGTCCATCTTCGAGCCTGTGTCGATCAGCGCGGTTGAGATGATGGTCAGACTGCCACCTTCTTCGACATTACGCGCCGCACCAAAGAAGCGTTTCGGACGCTCGAGTGCATTGGCGTCCACACCACCTGTCAGTACTTTGCCGCTCGATGGAATGACAGTATTATAGGCGCGCGCCAGACGGGTGATGGAGTCTAATAGAATCACGACATCTTGCTTGTGCTCAACTAGGCGTTTGGCTTTCTCGATGACCATCTCAGCGACTTGAATGTGACGCTGTGGCGGTTCATCAAAGGTGGATGCTACCACTTCACCGCGTACGGTGCGCTGCATCTCGGTGACTTCTTCGGGGCGTTCATCGATGAGCAGGACGATCAGATAGCATTCAGGGTGGTTTTTGGCGATGGCTTGGGCGATGTTCTGTAGCAGAACGGTCTTACCTGCCTTGGGTGGCGCTACGATGATGGAGCGCTGACCCTTACCGATGGGGGCGATGAGATCAATCACGCGACCGGTTAGGTCTTCGGTGGTGCCGTTGCCTTGCTCAAGTGTGAGCTGCTTGGTGGGGAATAGGGGTGTTAAGTTCTCAAAAATCAGCTTATGACGGCTGCGATCCGGCGTATCAAAGTTAATCTCGCTGACCTTCAGTAACGCAAAATATCGCTCTTGTTCTTTGGGTGGGCGAATCTGCCCTGCGATTGAGTCGCCGGTTTGCAGGTTGAAGCGGCGAATTTGGCTTGGGCTGACATAGATGTCATCAGGGCCTGCCAAATAGGAGCCTTCAGATGAACGTAAAAATCCAAAGCCATCAGGCAGAATTTCTAGCACACCATCACCATAAATGGGCTCACCGTTGCGGGCGTGGGTTTTTAGAATGGCGAAAATAATGTCTTGTTTGCGGCTGCGAGCCATGTTCTCAAGTCCCATTTGCTCAGCGATGGAGAGCAGTTCGGCGACTGGCTTTCTTTTGAGTTCGGTTAGATTCATGGATAGGTCTTAGGAGAAATTAATCATGAAAAGTTGAGCGGCCTTGCGAATGCTTGACCGAAAAAAATCTGTTAATGATTTGATATTGAGAATGCCGTTGGGAGTGGTGTTTTTTACAGGATAACGGCTAGGGCATAATGATACGAGTTTTTATCCCGAAAATCAAGAGTGTTAAAGGACTAAAACAAAAAAGACTTGCAAAACAAGTCTTTTTTTGTGGTGTGAATGCGCTTATAGGTGCTTATCAAGCAGTGCAGCGAATTCTGATTTTGGACGGCTGCCAACGATGGTGTCTACTTTCTCGCCGCCTTTGAAGACGAATAGCGTTGGAATGCTGCGAATGCCAAAGCGTGCCGCAACTTCAGGGTTGTCATCGACATTAACTTTAACGATCTGCGCGCGATCGGCATAGTCATCGGCAAGCTCTTCTAGGGTTGGCGCGATGGCTTTACAAGGACCACACCAAGCGGCCCAAAAATCTACAAGCACAGGCTTGTCGGCTTGAAGTACGTCTTGGTCAAAATTAGCGTCTGTGGTATTGATGATTGACATGATTATTCCTGCCTTATTTGGTTGGTTAATTTGGTAAATATATGGAGATGCTTGGGGGATTTTTCAAGATGGTTGAATGTCAAATCGCTGCATCTGTTTGTGCTATAATAGCAAACTTTTCATAAAAAGGCAGACTTTGTTTCATTAAATTTGCCAATTATCCTGATTAACTTCATCAAACGCCATTATGAATCACGCCCAAGAACGCCACGACCGCCTAAATGACGAAGCCATTGCCAAGATGAATGCTGATGAGCAGGTACGCTCAGATGTATTTTTTAGGGAATTTATCCAGTCCATCACCGTTTATGAAGATGAGGACATCTGGGTGGGGGATAAGCCTGCGGGACTCTTGAGTGTGGATGGGCGAGTGTTAAAGGTTAGCTTGCAGTCGCGGCTGCTTAAGGTAAATCCTAACATCAAGCTCATACATAGGCTGGACATGGATACATCAGGCTTGATCATCTTTGCCAAGCATGCGGCGGCGCAGACTCACATCTCAAAGCAGTTCATCGAGCGCATTCCTACCAAGGAATATCAAGCGGTCGTCTTCGGCACGATCGCCAAAGATGACAAAAAAGGCATCATCGATGTGCCCGTGCGTTACGAGCCCAGTACTAAGCCGCGTCACATTGTGGACATGAACTGGAATAAGAGTGCGCTTACGCATTATGAAGTGCTGCATCATGAGCTGCGCACTGATGATCAGGGTGTCTTACATCCGGTGACCCGGGTCGCGCTAAAGCCCATCACAGGCAGAAGCCATCAGCTGCGAGTGCACATGGTGCATCTGGGGCATGTCATGATTGGCGATCCCATCTATGCCACAGGCACAGCGCTGCAGATCGCGCCACGTCTAAACCTGCATGCCCATAAACTTCGCCTAAAGCATCCTATGCATGGGGTGTGGATGGACTGGGAAAGTGAAGTGACTTTTTAAGGTTTTTTATAAATAAAGACCGCCATATGCGGTCTTTTATATTAATCAATTATCAGCCTAGATAAGGCCGCTCACCACCGCGCTTTGATAAATGCGCTTGGCACGGCTGCCCGTGCCACAAAACACCATCACAGGACTGGGCAGCTCATTGATCAGTTGGGCAAATCGCTGCACGACATCGAAAGGCAGGTTCTCACCATCCACAGGCAGGTGGCGATATTCTAGTCCTGTACTGCTTGCGCTTAACCCTAATTCTGCTGCCTTGGGCTGATTATCGCACTCATCATCAAAACGTAGATTGATGATACTCTTAAAGCCAAGCGTTGATAAGGTTTGGCATTGACAGGGGTGGATTTGCTTATATAAAGTGATGGTTTGGGTGTTCATTGTTATCATCCAGATTCGTAAAAGATGCGATTATTTTAGCGAAATTTTTTGGTTGATTCAATGTTGATTGCGCATAATCTTATTCCTAAAATTAAAATTTCTGATAAGAATTCAAAATTTAGGAATAAACCATCACATGCCGCACCAATCATCGCCTTGGTATTTTAATTTATCTACAGCCAGCTTGGTGCTTAAGAATACTTCGCCAGACAGGTGCTTAAAGAGCTCGCTGTCCTTTAGAACATCCATGGCAGGGCCTTTGACTTCTGCCAGATGTAGGCGTCTGCCTTGGCTTTGGATTTCTTGATTGAAGGATGAGAGCATCTCTTGGGCGGTTAGATCGATGTGATTCACTGCCGTCATGATAAGAATGACCTCAGTGGCCTTTGGGTGCTCATAGTAGAGCTTTCGCAGTGTCTCATGAATGGTCAGTGCATTACCAAAATACAGGCTCTCATCGATGCGCACCATCAGCAGATTATCAAAGGTGGTCGCCTTATGCCGGGAGATGTCGCGAAAATGCTCGCTATTACCAAGCTGTCCGAGGATGGCGATGTTCACGCGGTGCGAGCGATAGATCATCAGCACAAAGCTAACCAACAGCCCAACCACAAGCCCGATATTAAGCCCAAAGATAATCGCCGCCCCAAAGCATAGCACCAGACATAGTGCATCTGCCTTGTCGTGTTTTAGGGCGGCTTTTAGGGTCTGTATGTCAATCATCGACAGTACGGAGCTTACGATGATGGCGGACAGCACCGCATAAGGCAGGCCTGCCAAATACTGCCCAAAAAACAACAAAATAAATAGAATGCCAAGCGCACACACGATCGATGCAAAGGGCGTCTTGGCACCAAGACTGATGTTCAGGCTGGTGCGTGACAGACCTCCCGCCACCGTAAAGCCTCCCGTGACACTGCTGGCGATGTTAGCAAAGCCTAGGCCCAGCAGCTCTTTGTTGTTATCAAAAGGCTGCTGATGGGTGCGTGCATAATTGCTGGCGATGGCAGAGCTTGAGATGAAGGCGATGAGCGCAATTAATAATGCCGATGGTAGTAGGTCTAACAGGGTGCCAAGTGATAACGGCAAAAATTTAAACGCAGGCAATCCAGTAGGCAAACGCTCAAGCAATCGAATGTCAAGTGCGCCCCATCCAAGGCGTGTGGCAAGGATAATGGAGAGTATCGTGACGATGATTACCACAAGCCGCTTGGCGAAGTCTGCCCGTGCCTTGGGTAGCCATGCCCACAGCGCACCAACGTAGCGATTGACCAATAAAATCATGAGTGCGCCGATGCCTAATAGGGCGGTATATGGTTTAATGGTGATGGAAGTGTTCGATAGGCTCCTGATGATGTCGATGAGACTGCCACCTGTGATGGGCGCGCCGATGAGGTTTTTTAGTTGGCTGATGACGATCAGTACCGCTGCCGCGCTAATAAAGCCTGAGGACACGCCGCGGCTGACGAACTGCATGATCCAGCCTAGCCTTAGGATGCTGGCTAGACACAATATTCCGCCCACCATCATGGCAAGCGTGATGGATAAAGTCACATACTGCACGCTACCTGCGGCATAGCCAGACAGCGCGCTGGATGTCATGATCGCAGTGATGGCAACAGGGCCTACTGCATTAATGCTGCTTGCACCAAGATAAGCATACACTAGAGTCGGGACGATGGATGCGTATAGCCCCATGATGGGTGGCAGTCCTGCCAGTGCTGCATAACCTAGGCTCTGAGGGATCACCAATACCGCCATCATTAGCCCTGCCATCAGATCGTTACTGATGAGCTTTGGGTTTTGCCGCAGTGTACCAAGCCAGTTGGGAAGAATAGACATCACAAAAAATAAGTCACAATAGATGCGGCTTATTTTGGGCGATTTTGAACAACTTGTCAAAATTTTTTTTGATTTTTGATGTTTTGGATTATTTTTCGCCGTAGATTTTGATGTTTTGGGCAAATGCGCAGTTCTTTTGACGGGCGGCGATGACCATGGCATCGTGCTCACCGTATAGGCGGGCAAGTGTGTTGGTGCGCGCGGCACGAGTTGAGCTGCCCGAACCTATGCCAAAGCTGATGCTCGGGTAGATGC
Organism: Moraxella ovis; assembly: GCF_900453105.1. Taxonomy (NCBI): domain Bacteria; kingdom Pseudomonadati; phylum Pseudomonadota; class Gammaproteobacteria; order Moraxellales; family Moraxellaceae; genus Moraxella; species Moraxella ovis. Next base: position 1,923,779 of record NZ_UGPW01000001.1, on the reverse strand, counting down.
CACCACGACCGCCTGCGATACCAATGCCTACACCTGTCGCTGATAGTGGTGTTTGTTGGTTTTGGGTTTTTTCGACCAGGTTGGTCACGCGAGCGACTTCACTTTGAAGATAAGCACAGTCATGGCTGTTGTAGTTGTTTGGGTTCACGTACTGTGGCGCGATGTTGCTCGTGGTGGCACAGCCAGTCAGTGCGGTGATGGCAGCCAATGCGCCTAGTGATAGGATTTTTTTCATAACAATTCTCAAAAATGAATAAAAGATAAAAATGGGTGGAGTTTAGCCGCGATTTTGACCTGCGCAGTTGGGGCTGTCAGGCGCTTGCCCCAACCATTCGTCAGGGGTGTAGGCATGAATGGCGAGGGCATGAATCGTGCCACCATTCGCCATCATTAAGGGATTCGTCAGTGCATAAACGAGCTGATGACGAGCCACCAAGCGCTTGCCATCAAAGGCATCGCTGACGATGACAAGCTTAAAGTGGCTCTCTTTGCCTTCATAATAACCTGCATGCATGTGGCTTTCGTTATCAAGCGTGATGTGTGTATGGCTCAGGCTTTGTAAGTTACTAATAATCGCGTCAGCGGTTGGAGTGTTCATAGGATGACCTTAACTCTTAGCGCTTGTTCGATGAATTATACAGCGGTGTCACCGTCGGCATGAGCGCCTGCATGGCTTGGATGCGGCTTGCGCTGCTTGGGTGGGTGCTTAGGAATTGCGGGGTTGAGCCGCCGCCTGCGCGCTGCATTTTTTGCCATAGGGTGATGGCGGCATTTGGGTTGTAGCCTGCGCGTGCCATCAGTTCTAGACCGATTTTATCCGCCTCGGCTTCTTGGGTGCGCGAGTGTGGTAGGTTTAGACCCAGCTGACTGGCTAGACCTGCTAGCTCTTGCTGACCTGATGACAGACCCAGTGCAGCAGTTGCGATGGATAGCACGCCAGATGTGGCGACGCTGCGGCTCACCTTCTCACGGCTGTGCTCGCGCAGAGCGTGTGCCATCTCATGCCCCATGATGGCGGCGATCTCGGCATCGGTTAGGCTTAGGCGGTCGATGATACCGCTATAGAACACAATCTTGCCACCTGGCATGACATAAGCGTTGATGTCATTTGAGTTGATGGCGTGTACTTGCCATTGCCAACGTGTCGCGTCAGGACGATATACGGCAGTCTGAGGAATCAGGTCGTTAGCGATGCGGCGTAGGCGTGCGACCTGTGCGGCATTGGTGTCAAGCTTGCCTTGAGCGCGTGCCTGTGCGATGGTTTGCTGGTAGGCTTGGTTCGATAGCTGCATGACTTCGCTACTAGATACCAATAACAGCTGTCTGCGATCAGCGCCCACGGCACCGCCATCGGTGGTGCTAGAGCAGCCTGCGATCGGCAGAGCGACGGTGGCGGTTAATGTTGCGGCGAGTAGGGATTTTTTGAGTAATTTCATAATGTTATCCTGTAACAATGCACACAATGCGTGTATTTTCTCATGCTTTCAATTATAATAAATGCCACAATAAATACAAGCGACGGCTACAAAAAGCCACAAAATTTTTAACAAGTGTGCCAATATGACCCATCCCAATGACATCCCGCCCCCACCAGAGCCGCCCGAAGATTATGAATGCTGTGATAATGGCTGCGATGATTTGTGCGTCTTTGAAATCTATAAAATGCAAAAAGCTGACTATGACACCAAGTACGCTCACCTGATCAATGACTCGAGTGCCTCTGATGAGTGAGACTCGTGCTGATCGCGAATGCGTTGATGTCATCATTATCGGGGCAGGGGCGTCGGGGTTGTTCTGTGCGTTCAATGCTGCGCTATACGGCAAGCGCGTGCTGGTGCTCGACCACGCCAACAAAGCTGGCAAAAAAATCCTCATGTCTGGCGGTGGGCGGTGTAACTTCATCAATCTAAACGTCACTGCCAATGAGTTCATCGGACAAAATGAGCATTTTGTCAAATCGGCCCTTAGTCGTTATAGCAGCGATGATTTTATTAAATTAGTGCAAAAACACGGCGTCGCCTATCACGAGAAATCACACGGCGAGCTGTTCTGTGACGACTCATCCAAAGACATCCTAAACATGCTACTGACCGAGTGTGAGCAGGCAGGCGTGACCATACGACTTAATACCACCATCGACAGCATCACCAAAGACGATGAGGATGGCGACTTTACCATTGGTGTCAGCCTAAAGAACGCCAAGACTTATGAGCTGTCATGCCGTCATCTGGTCATCGCTACCGGTGGGCTGTCTATTCCTACGCTTGGGGCGAGTGGGTTTGGGTATCAGGTGGCGACTCAGTTTGGGCATCGTATCGTGCCAACCGAGGCATCTCTTGTGCCGTTCACCTTCACCGATCACGTGGGTGAGATGGCTAAGTCGTTGGCAGGCGTGAGCCTTGACGTCATCGCCTTTAATGATAAGGCAAGCTTTGAGCTGCCCATGTTGTTCACTCATCGTGGGCTGTCTGGTCCTGCCATGCTACAGCTGTCAAATTATTGGCGGCTTGGCGAGTGCATTAATATCAATCTACTGCCCAAGCTAGATGCTGCAGAGCTATTAATCACCGCTAAAAAATCCCACCCAAAACAGCTTATCCGTACCGTGCTGACCCCATATTTCCCCAAGAAGCTGCTCTTGGTATTGCAGGCGCATTTTTGGGTGCGGTATCAGGATGTTGAACTTGCTAATATCAAGGACAAAGAGTTATCCGATTTGGGCAGAACCTTAAACGCATGGCAAATCAAGCCATCAGGCACCGAAGGCTACCGCGTGGCAGAAGTCACCCGTGGTGGTGTGGCGTGCGATGAGATCTCTGGCAAGACCATGCAGAGCAGGCTGTGCGAGCGATTGTATTTTATCGGGGAAGTGCTGGACGTGACGGGTCATCTGGGTGGGTATAACTTTGCATGGGCGTGGGCAAGTGGCTATGCTGCCGCTCAAGACATCGGCATGGATTGGTAGATATCAACCACCAATGAGCGCAAGCTCGCGCGTGCTCATACTGCCAGATAAAGGCGGTGTCGGTGCGCGGTTGAGAGTTGTTAGGGCGGTCAGGAACTCATCGCGTGGCATTAAGGTTGCGCCTAGGCTCATCAGATGTGGATTCTCAAGCTGACAGTCAATCAGGCGGATGCCAGAGGATGTGGCGAGGCTCATGAGCGCCCAGAAGGCGATCTTTGAGGCGTCTTTTTGGGTGTGGAACATGCTCTCGCCGCAGAATACCGCCCCATATTGCACGCCATACAGTCCACCGATGAGCTTAGCGTCATCTGCCGCGCTGTCCCATACTTCCACACTCATGGCTGCGCCCATGTCGTGCAGCTTAGTGTAGGCGTCTATCATCTCATCGTTAATCCAAGTATCATCGCTGTAGGCGCGTGGGGCGGCGCAGGCTGTCATGACAGACCCAAAGGCTCGATTCGTGGTGATGTACCACGGCATCTTTTTGGCGGTGCGGATGAGAGATTTGGCAGGACGAAAGTCATCAGGATGAACCACACAGCGCACAGGTGGGCACCACCAGCAGATGGGATCATCCGCCCCAAACCAAGGAAATACACCGCTGCGATAGGCATTTAGCAGCGTGGCGGTGGATAAGTCCGCCCCCGCGCCGATAAAACCATCATCATCAGCAAGGTCGATAATCCGCCCAAAATCAAAGGCGGCGCGGTCGGCGATGGTATGCAAGTCGGCAAGGTCTAAAGATGGCATAAGATGAATCAGATGATAAACTTAGAAATTAAGAATGATTCTTGATAATCTCAATTCTAGCACATCGCCCCAAAAATACCAAGCCATCGTACCATCAGCCCACAAAAAGGACGCGATAACGTCCTTTTTGTGCTTGATACAGTGTGGATCAATAGCCCTGTTGGTTGAGCTTGCGATATTCATCACAGCCATCTTGATTGCCCAATTCACAGGTTTTACCAAACCATTCTTTGGCGGTGCTTTTATTTTGGCGTACGCCTTCACCGTTATAGTGGAACACCCCAATATTATAGGCGGCTTTGGCATGCCCTTGGGCATAGGCTTTTTTATACCAAGCCATCGCCTGAGCATAATCTTGACGCACGCCTCGACCATTGTTATACATATTACCTAGATTAAATTGAGTATCTGCATGGCCTGGCTCAGCTGCTTTACGATACCAAGCTGTCGCTTGAGCATAATCTTGACGTACACCATGGCCACCGTAATACATCTGACCCAGATTATATTGAGCACCGGAATAGCCTTGCTTGGCTAATTTATTAAACAATTCAAAAGCTTGGCCATGGTTTTGATTGTTGGCGTATGATAAGGCTTGTGCAAATTCAGCTTTGTGCCATAACAGGGCTGGTCAGGCTTAGGCTTATACCCAGCAGTAGGGCGATGAGAGAGTGTCTGAGGATCATGGGTCTTCCTGGGGTAGGATTTACCCTATTGTAGGATGCCCGTAACTTTTTTTGCAAGATGACCGATAATAATAGAGGGACGATGATCGTCCCTTTGTGTAGATTATAAGCTGTCTAGGTATTTTTCGGCGTCTAGGGCTGCCATGCAGCCGGTGCCTGCCGAGGTGATGGCTTGGCGGTAGATGTGATCGGCGACGTCACCTGCTGCGAACACGCCCGGCACGCTGGTGGCGGTGGCATTGCCATTAAGGCCGCTATTCACCACGATGTAGCCGTCCGTCATGGCAAGCTTACCATCGAACATGGCGGTATTTGGCTTATGTCCGATGGCGACGAACATGCCCATCACGTCTAGGGTTTTGGTTTCGCCGTCGATGTTCTTAATGATGATGCCGGTGACGCCCATCTCATCGCCCACGACTTCTTGGACGCTTGAGTTCCATTCGATGCTGATGTTGCCGTTTTTGACTTTATCGAACAGCTGATCTTGCATGATCTTCTCAGCGCGTAGGCTGTCGCGGCGGTGCACTAGGGTCACGTGGTTTGCGATGTTCGATAGGTATAGGGCTTCTTCGACCGCGGTGTTGCCCCCGCCGATGACAGCGACATTGCGATTCTTATAGAAGAATCCATCGCAGGTGGCGCAGGCAGATACGCCTTGACCCATGAATTTACTCTCGGATTCTAGACCTAGGTATTGGGCGGTGGCGCCAGTGGCGATGATGAGCGCGTCGCAGGTGTAGGTGGTACTATCACCAGTTAGGGTAAATGGGCGCTGCTCAAAATCAACACTATGAATGTGGTCATAGATCAGCTGAGTGCCGAAGCGTTCGGCATGCTCTTTCATCTCTTCGACCAGTGCGGTGCCAGTCAGACTGTGGCGACCGCCTGGCCAGTTGTCGATCTCGGTGGTGGTGGTCAGCTGTCCGCCCACCTGTAGGCCGGTGATGATGACGGGGTTTAGGTTGGCGCGCGCGGCATAGACGGCGGCAGAGTAGCCAGCAGGGCCTGAGCCTAGGATGATTAAGCGATGGTGATTCATGAGTGTGTCCAATGGGTGAATATGATAAAAAGTTGATTAGTATATGGGAAATTTTGCCAAAATTGCAAGCCAAATCCGCCAAAACACCACCATCAATAAAACCAAACATCAAAAAATCATAAAATTTTTTCTTCCTGCAATAAAAATTTTGATATGTCAAGCGGTTATCCTATATAATGTAGGGTTTGTTAATGCACCAATCTCTAAGCATCCACCATGAATCAACTGCTTCAACACGAATCCGTCAATCAATTCTTAGGTAAATTACCCATCATCAAGCGCCTGTTTTTTAGTATGGTTGGTGTGGGGCTTTTGGCGTTTTTATTCATCTCGTTGCTGTCTTATAACCCTGCGGACCCTGCGTGGTCTCATGTCGGTAGCAGCAGCGACATCAGTAATGTCGGTGGTCGTCTGGGCGCGTGGGTGGCGGACGTTCTGCGTGCGTTTTTTGGGTTGGGCGCGTGGTTTTTTGTAGCGGTGCTCGCCTATGAGTTGGTGCATCTGTGGTGGACGCGCGGCTCTGTAATGTGGGTGCTGCGTCTGATTGCATATGCGTTCTTGTTGGCGTGCATCAGTGCGATGTTCGCTCAGCTGGGCGCGTGGTGGCAGGCGGACAGTGCAGCGACCTTTGGTGGGATGTTGGGCTATGAGCTGCTAGGTAGTCTGACTAGTGTGCTGGGTGTGCCTGTCGCGATGACGTTCTTGGTATTGATGACGTTATTGGTGGCGACATTGACCTTTGAGGTGCGCTGGTCGCTACTATGGGCAAAATTCGCCAAGCGCAAAACCACCACCGAAGATGATATCTATACAGATGCATCAGACGAGGTGAGCGGTGCGGATGCATCCGAAGATGATGAACTGATTATCAGCCAAATCACCCCAAGAACACCCGTCTATCAGGCGCATAACCATCAAGGGGCGCTGGAGAGCTTCTTGGTGAATTCTGGGCTTCGTGAAGAGCTCATCGCCAAAAAACAAGCCGATGCCGAAGCGGAGAAATTGGCTCAGCAGCAGGCGCAGGCAGTGCCGCTACATGAGGAGCATATTCAGCCTGACTATGAAGAGATGGATGCACCTGATGATACCATGGAGGATAGGGATTATGATCGCACCGCGTATGCATACAAGGCAACTCATCAAGACGGCAGCGTACAGATCGATACGACTTATGATGTCAATGCGTACGATGAGCCTGTATATGAGGCCATTCAGCAGTCTGATGAGTATGTGATAGATGAGCAGATTCGCCACGAGGATGATTATTTTGACAGCCATCAAGAGACTACTGATGCCCGTCAAGTCGCTCCAGTCATCAGCGCCGAGCGTGTATCTGATGAGAATACTGCCTTCGGCGGGGTGGACTTCGCAGGATTGTCAAATAATGCTCTGATAGAGCAAGCTGACGAACAAGCCATCCAAGATCGGCAAACGCATAGCCAATCAGAGGTGCTAAGCGATAACAATCATACATCTCATGCCACTCATCAAGATGAAGCTGTCTATGCCAAGGTGGAAGAGATTGATGAAGCGGAGATTCTGCCTGTTGATCATCTGCCAAAATCTATGTCATCAGGCACCGAGCGACCAAAGTCGCACGCGATGAGCACGCTAGAATATCGCATGAGTCTAAGCGCGGTGCCAGAGCTTGACATCCTAGATCCTAAGCCTGCCAAGACCATCACCTACACCCAAGAAGAGCTAGACCAGCTGTCGGCACTGCTTGAGATTAAACTGCAAGAATTCAACGTCAAGGCAGAAGTCGTCTCAGCGATGGTAGGCCCTGTGGTGACGCGCTTCGAGGTGGATCTGGCAGCAGGCATCAAGGCGAGCCGCGTTAGTAAGATCGCTCAAGATCTTGCGCGATCTATGTCGATGGCGTCTTTGCGCGTGATTCCTGTGATCGCAGGTAAGCCTTATATTGGTATTGAGGTGCCTAATCGTAAGCGTCAGATTGTCAGCCTAATTGAACTGCTCGACACCCCTAATTATAAGGATCTGAATGCAGGCATCAGCATTGCCATCGGTACGAACATCAGCGGCAAGCCTGTCATTGCTGACCTTGCCAAGGCGCCGCACATGCTGGTGGCAGGTACGACAGGCTCGGGTAAATCGGTGCTGGTAAACTCATTCTTGATGTCAATGCTATTAAAATATACACCTGATGAATTAAAGCTGGTTCTAATTGACCCAAAACAGCTTGAGCTGGCGAACTACGCTGACATCCCGCATCTGCTAACGCCTGTCATCACTGACATGACCGAGGCGACCGCCGCGCTTAACTGGTGTGTGACTGAGATGGAGCGTCGTTATCTACTGATGAGCAAGCTTCGTGTGCGTAACCTTGCTGCCTTTAACCAAAAGGTGCTAGAAGCCCAAGCATCAGGCGAGCCCATTATTGATCCGCTATGGAGTGCGTCTGACCACGTGAGTGGCATCGCACCGAAACTAAAACCACTCTCAAAAATCGTCGTCGTGGCGGATGAATTCGCCGACATGATCATGCAGCTTGGCAAGACCGCAGAAGAGCCAATCGTCCGCCTTGCCCAAAAATCACGTGCAGCAGGTATCCATCTTATCTTAGCCACCCAGCGCCCTGTGGCGAACGTGGTGACAGGCTTGATTAAGTCTAACATCCCATCGCGTGTGGCACTGCGCGTGAACTCTGCTACAGACAGCCGCATCATCATCGAGGAGTCGGGCGCGGAGAACATGCTGGGTCATGGTGACATGATGTTCCTAGCGCCAGGTGCGATCGAGACCGAGCGTGTACATGGCGCCTATGTCAAGGATGATGAGGTGAACCGTGTGACCGACGCATGGCGTGAGCGCGGTGTGCCTGATTATATCGACCTGACAGACAGCTTTACTTTCGAGGGTGAAGGCAGTGGCGACAGCGGTACGGGCAGTGATGATGAGTATTTTGATTTGGCGGTGTCGCACACGCTTGATACGCGTAAAGTATCCATCTCAGCATTGCAGCGTAAATTTAGCATCGGCTATAACCGAGCAGCGCGCATCGTGGACATGATGGAAGAGCGCGGCGTGGTGAGCGCGGCGGATAATAGCGGCAAACGCCAAATTCTAATGTAAGGACGGTATGGATATTCAAGGCTCATTGCCGCTGATCGTGGTGCTTGTCGTGGCAGGATTTTTGCTTGGCAACATGTTCGCTGCCAAGCCAAAGGCGCACGAGGTACGCACGTCAGATTTTAGATTATTGGCCAGACGATTGGGATTTAACCCAAAATTCGTGAGCCGTCCTGACTGGCTGCCTGCTGTTGTTCAGACAGGCGTGCGAGCCAACAACCACGCGGTTAAGAATCAGATGGTAACGGCCTATGCGGTCATTAATGATGAATGGCGTCTGCCCTTAGTGAGGCTGGCAGCAACAGATTCTACATGGCAGACGATCGAGGGTAGTCATACTTTAGATGACGTATTGATCGACCTACCTAAGGACATCGGCGATCACGTCGTGGGACTACAAGCCAAAGCCAACAGCGTGATCATATACTGGCATGATGGGCGTTATCAATCTTGGCAAGGCACCAAGAAACTTGACAAACCCCTTGCCGAACAGGAATTAACCGCCCTGCAAGCGCAGCTTACTGCATGGGGCGATGAGATGAATCGCAAAAATCAGCCAAGAATTAACTCCATATTAATATAACATGCTCACCTAATGACATATTGACATACTTGTCAGAGTGTGGGTAGTGTGGTATTTTATAAATAGAAATATTTTTGTAACTCTTGGGATGATTCCAGTTTTGGACAAATTGGATAATTAATAAAGTAAATTAAACCGTTTTGAATCATTTTTAAGGCAGCTTCATGTCGACAACCAAATCCACCAAAAAAACTACCAAGTCCACCACGACTGCACCCAAGGCATCCGCCAAGGGTAAGTCGCTTGTTATCGTGGAGTCGCCTGCCAAAGCCAAGACGATTAATAAATACTTGGGTAATGACTATATCGTACGTTCTAGCGTGGGGCATGTGCGCGACCTACCTGTATCTGGCACAGACAAGACCAAGGCCAAAGCAGATGAGACGGGATTGTCCCGCGAAGAGAAAGCGCAGCGTGCGTTGGTTCGTCGCATGGGTGTGGATCCTGAGCATGACTGGGCGGCGGTGTATGAGATTTTGCCAAATAAAACCAAGGTCATCAAAGAACTAAAATCCCTAGCTAAAGACGCTGATATCATTTATCTGGCGACCGATTTGGACAGAGAGGGGGAGGCGATCGCTTGGCATCTAAAGGAAGTGATTGGCGGTAGTGATGATAAGTACAGCCGTGTGGTATTTAATGAAATCACCAAAACCGCTGTCCAAAAAGCATTTGAGCATCCCGACAAGCTAAACATCGATCGTGTCAATGCCCAGCAGGCGCGCCGATTCCTTGATCGTGTGGTGGGCTTTATGGTGTCGCCGCTACTGTGGGCAAAGGTCGCTCGTGGTCTGTCAGCAGGGCGCGTGCAGTCGGTGGCGACTCGTCTGGTGGTGGAGCGTGAGCGTGAGATTCGTGCCTTCGTGCCGGTGGAATATTGGGAGATTCACACCAATAACCAAGCCGCTGGAGAGGATCTGCGCCTAGAAGCCACCAAATATAAAGGCAAGACCTTAAAGCTTGGCAATAAAGACGATGCCGATGCCATCGTGAATGTCCTGTCTGATGCCAAATTCATCGTCTCTAGCATCGATGAGAAGCCTACGCAGTCTAGAGCGTCTGCACCTTTTATTACATCGACGTTGCAGCAAGCAGCAAGCACACGCTTGGGATTCTCAGTCAAAAAAACCATGATTCTGGCTCAAAGACTCTATGAAGCGGGCTTCATTACCTATATGCGTACCGACTCGACTTTCTTGAGCCAAGATGCGCTTGGTGCGGTGCGTGGCTACATTACGGATAATTTTGGCAATCAATACCTGCCAGAAAAGCCGAATTTCTATGGCAACAAACAAAACGCACAAGAGGCGCACGAAGCGATTCGTCCATCTAATGTTGCCATCAAATCAACCCAGCTGACAGCGATGGAGCGTGATGCTCAGCGCCTGTATGAGCTGATTTGGCGTCAGTTCGTGGCTTGCCAGATGACGCCTGCGCGCTATCGTTCGGTGAGCCTGATTGTTGATGCTAATGGTGTTGAACTTAAGGCGAAAGGGCGTACGCTCGTATTTGATGGCTATACTAAGGTTCAGCCACCTGCCAAGAGCGATGACGTACTACTGCCGAACGTACAAGTGGGCGAGCATCTACCACTGATTAACATTGAGCCGAGTCAGCATTTTACCAAGCCGCCTGCGCGCTATTCTGAGGCCAGTCTTGTCAAGGAGCTTGAAAGCCGTGGCATCGGACGACCATCAACCTATGCATCCATCATCTCCACCATCCAAGAACGTGGCTACGTTCGCCTAGAGAATAAGCGCCTATACGCTGAGAAGATGGGCGACATCGTGACGGAGCGCTTGATCGAGAGTTTCCCCGATCTGATGGATTATGCGTTTACCGCTGGGCTTGAAGATGAGCTTGACGAGGTGGCAGAAGGCCATCAAGATTGGAAGCGTGTGCTGGACAATTTCTACGGTGATTTTAAGGGTAAATTAGAAACCGCCAAAGGTAAAGGCGGCATGCGCCCGAACGACCCGACGAATGTGCCAGACATCCACTGTGATCTGTGCAGCCGTCCGATGCAGATTCGCATAGGCTCAACGGGCGTATTCTTGGGCTGTACTGGCTATAATCTACCGCCAAAAGAGCGCTGCAAAGGCACTAAGAACCTCATGCCGGCATCTGCTTTTGCCTTCGATGCGGACGATGACTCGGCAGAAGTTAATGCACTCATGGAGAAAAAACGCTGTCCAAAGTGCCACACAGCTATGGAGAGCTACATCGTCGATGGTGGTCTAAAGCTGCATATCTGTGGTAATAACCCAGACTGTGATGGCTATGAGCTAGAGCGCGGTGTGTTCGAGGTAGCAGGTACGGACAATCAAGACGCACCCACCATCGATTGCGATAAATGCGATGGCAAGATGACCTTAAAAACCGGTCGTTTCGGCGCGTACTTCGCCTGCGGCAGCTGTGACAACACGCGTAAGGTATTAAAAAACGGCGAAGCAGCACCGCCACGCATGACTGCCATCAGCATGCCAAATCTGCGCTCGCAGAAGTTCGATGATCATTATGTACTGCGTGAAGGAGCAGCAGGACTGTTCTTAGCAGCGTCCAAATTCCCCAAAGTGCGCGAAACGCGCCCGCCTAAGCTTGCTGAGCTGCGCCCCATCAAAGACCAGCTAGAACCGAAATTCGCCTATCTGTTCGAGGCGCCAGATGTCGATGATAAGGGCAACCCTACCATCTTAAGATGGTCTCGCAAGAATGCCGAGCAATATGTCGGCTCAGAAAAAGACGGCAAGGCGACACGTTTTGCCTTGGTGTGGCGAGATGGTAAATGGATTGAGGAGTGATCAAAACCCCAAAGAGTTGCTTTGGGGTTTTGCTATATTTATTCTGCATAAGCCAATCTCGTTGAATTAGGAAACACCCAGTAGCGATATTAGGAATCCTCTTGCTTTAGCAAGGGGAGGAGGTCAAGGCTGTATTTGCCAATGTAAAACATGATATAATTAGCCATTTTTTAATTAACGATCAGACATCATGAGCCAATTATCCCAAGAAATCAACCAACGCCGTACATTCGCCATTATCTCGCACCCTGACGCAGGTAAAACCACCATGACCGAAAAGCTCCTACTGTGGGGCAAGGCAATCCAAGTCGCAGGCGAGGTGCGTGGACGTAAAGCCGACCGCCATGCGACATCCGACTGGATGAGCATGGAGCAAGAGCGTGGTATCTCTATCACGACATCGGTCATGCAATTTCCCTATAAAAATCATGTGGTTAATCTACTAGATACCCCTGGACACGCTGACTTTTCAGAAGACACTTACCGCACGCTGACCGCTGTGGACTCTGCTCTTATGGTTATTGACGGAGCCAAAGGCGTGGAAGAGCGGACGATTAAGCTCATGGAAGTGTGCCGTATGCGTGATACGCCCATTATTTCATTTGTTAATAAACTTGACCGTGAAATCCAAAATCCGCTTGCCCTGCTTGATGAGATTGAAAGCGTCCTAAAAATCAAATGCGTGCCATTTGCTTATCCGATTGGCATGGGGCAGGATTTTGTGGGCGTGTATAGTTTTGTGGACAACAAGACTTACTTTTATAAAAAAGGCTTTGGCTCACAAATCACGGATATCGAGAGCCGAGACGGTTACGACCATGCCGACATCAAGGACAGGCTTGGGCAGATTTTATGGGACGAGTTTATGGACAACATTGAACTTGCCCAAATGGCGTATGAAGACTGGGACGTGGACGAGTTTTTGGCAGGGCGACAAACGCCTGTTTTGTTCGGTACGGCGTTGGGTAACTTTGGTGTAAACATGATTTTGGACGTGCTGACCCAATACGCTCCACCCCCAAAAGATCATGTGGCGGTAGAACGCACCGTCAAAGCGGACGAGCCTGCCTTTACGGGCTTTGTCTTTAAAATCCAAGCCAACATGGACCCCAAGCACCGAGACCGTGTCGCCTTTATGCGTGTGTGTTCGGGCAAATACGAGCGTGGCATGAAAATGAACCATGTGCGTATCGGAAAAGAAGTGCGAGTGTCGGACGCACTCATGTTCCTAGCGGGCGACCGTGAAGCATTGGACGAAGCGTACGCTGGCGACATCATCGGCTTGCACAATCACGGCACAATCCAGATTGGCGATAGCTTTACCAGTGGTGAGACCTTAAACTTTACAGGCATTCCGCACTTCGCCCCAGAATTATTCCGCCGTGTGGTACTAAAAGACCCGATGAAATCCAAGCAATTACAAAAGGGCTTACAACAACTCTCCGAAGAAGGAGCAACGCAAGTATTTATGCCCCAAATCAATAACGACCTGATTTTGGGGGCGGTGGGCGTGCTACAATTTGAAGTGGTGGCACATCGCCTGCTAGAAGAATATAAGGTACAATGCACCTTTGAGCCGATTAGTATCGCCACCGTGCGTTGGGTGCATTGTGATGATAAAGCTGCCTTTGAAAAATTTAAGAAAAAAGCCCACGACCAACTCTCGGTGGACGGTGGTGGGTATCTGACCTACCTTGCCCCAAGCCGTGTCAATCTGCAACTTATGCAAGAGCGGTATCCTGAGGTGGAGTTTCGGGCGACTAGGGAGCATTGATTTTTTTAAGTTGGGTAGCATGAAAGGCAACAAAGAAATGTTTGGCAGCATTTTTATTGGTATTGTTGGTATTTTGGTGCTATCCGTTGTGATTTATGACAGGATAGACCAATTTAAAAACCCTGAATTTCATGCCCCAATAACATTGGATTATGATAAAAAGCAAGCTGAATTGCAACAAATCTTGGACGCCATTACTATCGGCTTACCCCCATTTGATAAACGAGATGACCATAAAAAAACCAGTGCTCAATCCATTTCTATTACCTACCATTATCATAATCCAAAAGCAGGCGATATTGAGACCTTATTGGCAAATATTCAAAAAATTGCCGATGATGTTGAATTATCAGAACATGATACCGCCAAGCATTCTTTTTATAGACGGCTTTGCGTAGGTGAAAATGCAATATCAGTAGGTGATTATAATTTTGATGATTTATATCATGTGCGTTTATATGTTAGTTTTTATAAATATGATGATTGTCGGCGACTGGTCTATAAAAATAAGTATTAGCATGGGTATTTTTTCAAATTCATGATATAGTGTGCCTTTTATTTTTAAGCAAAGAAATCTATGCTCATCTGCCCCATCTGCCACACCGACCTAACCCTGCACGGTAAAACCTATACCTGCCACAACCGCCACAGCTATGATTTAAGCAAAGACGGCTACATCAATCCTCACGTGGTTCAGCAAAAAGCATGCCTTTGACACAGTTCCGCAGATGACTTTTGGTCAGTAAGTTGCCCAATTCAACTATTTATTCTCCATTAATCCATGATAAAATAGGCGCTCATTATTTAGCTTAGAGTTGATTGTGGATTTTATTTTAGGCATCGTTGATTTTATCTTGCATATTGGCGATCATCTTCAGGAATTGGTGGATAATCACGGAAAGTGGATTTACGCCATTTTATTTGTCATTGTCTTTTGTGAGACAGGGCTGGTGGTTGCGCCGTTTTTGCCGGGTGATTCAATGCTGTTTGCGGCAGGGGCGATTGCAGCTGTCGGCGAGATGAATGTTTGGCTGTTGATGTTGCTACTGATCATCGCTGCGATTATTGGTGATTTTGTGAATTTTGAGATTGGTAAGCACTTTGGCAGACGTCTGTTCTCAAGTCCTGATTCTAAGATCTTCAAACAAGCCTATCTACACAAGACCCAAAGCTACTACGCCAAATATGGCGGTCGCACGATCATCATCGCAAGATTTGTGCCGATCGTGCGTACATTTGCGCCGTTCGTTGGCGGAATGGGGAACATGCCGTATAGGGACTTCGCCAGATATAATGTGATTGGGGCGATTCTGTGGGTGGTGTCGTTTACCATGCTTGGGTATTTTTTTGGGCAATTGCCATTTGTCAAAAAATACTTCACTTTCTTTATGATTGGCATCATTGTGCTGTCAGTGGTTCCGATGATCATCGAAATCATTCGCCATCGAAAAATAAAATAACATCAAACACTTATGCTAACTTGCCCCATTTGCTATACCGATCTGATCTTAGATGGTAGAACTTACAGCTGTCAGAATCGACATAGCTACGATGTCGCCAAAGATGGCTACGTCAATCTGCATGTCGTTCAGCACAAGAACAGCCGCAGTGCGGGCGATACGGCTGTCTCGGTTCAGGCTCGCAAGCGTTTCTTAGCCAATGGATTCTATGCACCATTACGCGATAAAATCGGTCAAGTTGTCAGCGAGATCTCCCCAAAAACCATGTTGGATGTCGGCTGCGGCGAAGGCTATTACACGAGTGTTCTGGCAGAGCAGGGCGCACAAGTCATCGGCCTAGACATCGCTAAGACCGCCATCATCACTGCGTCAAAAACTTACAAAAATCAGGATGTTAACAAGAACATCACTTGGGTGGTGGGTACAGGTTCGGTGTTGCCTGTGGCAGATGACAGTGTGGATGTGTGCACGAGCTTTTTTAGCCCGTTGCCAAAAAAAGAACTGTTAAGAGTGTTGAAATCTGGCGGTCATCTCCTGATGGCGACACCTGCACCACAGCACCTATATGCCATGCGCGAAAGACTGTTTGATACGGTAAATCCGCACCAGCCGACCAAGTTCATCGATGAGCTTGCGCCAGAATTCAAACTGGTGGATGAATGGCAAATCGACAATCCGATGGTTCTGGATAATCAAAGTTTGATTGATCTGATTGACATGACCCCTTACACTTATAAAACCAAGCTTGATAAGAAGACAGCATTAAAGCGTGAGTCAAGTTTTGAGGCGGTGGCGTCTTTTTGTTTGTATCTTTTGAAGGCTGATTAATTTTATAATTTGTTACATATTCCAAAAATTTACGTTATATTGTCTTTGTATAATACTTTACAATTTTTAGGGTATTATTTTTTGTTCTATTTGTAGGTTGGTGCTATGAAAACTTGTATTGCGCCGATTGCTCTTGCCATGCCTTTTTTTATCTGCCTGTGTTGCGCCCATTGATGCACCAAATACAGGGGCGGTTGTCGTGCCTGTACCTGTTGGCGTGCCTGTGCTTGTCAAAGAAAATAAAGACAGTGTTCATGTCTGCAAAGTCAAAGCCTTTACCGAAACTTACCGCGCCGAAAACACCAGTCGTGGCAAGGCTCGCCTAGATGTACTCAAACAATGCCAAGCCAAGCACCATGAAATGTTTTGCCGTGATGAAGACGTGGAATGCACCGAATATGACTAAACGGTAAACCTAAGCCCTGAGCATCAGGGCTTTTTTATGGGGAAATTTTCCTAATTTTACTTTTTTGGGTATAATAGTTCAAATTTTATATCAAAAAAGTTATTAAAATCATGACCTACACCGACATCCCCAACCTTGCCACTTTTGACACGTCCACCATTGATAAATCCAAACCACCTGTCATTCTCGTGGACGGCTCGTATTATCTGTTTCGCTGTTTTCACGGCTTGCCTCCTTTATCCAACCAAGACGGCTTGCCCACCAATGCCACTCGTGGCGTGCTAAATGCCTTGGGCAAGCTCATCAAAAAATACAAGCCTACCCACATGGCGGTCGCTTTTGATACCAAAGCCCCCACCTTTCGCCACGAATTATCGGACGCTTATAAGGCTCACCGTCCGCCGATGGACGATGATTTGCGAGTGCAGATTCCGTATATTCATGAGATGATTGAAAAATTAGGCATTTCCCTCATCAAAATTGACGGTTTTGAAGCGGACGACATCATCGGCACGCTTGCCCGTAACGCCTGTATGCAAGGCTACCCTGTTGTCATCTCCACAGGCGACAAGGACATGGCACAGCTGGTTAATGACTGTGTGATTTTGGAAGACAGTTTTAAGGACAAAATCACGGACGTACAGGGCGTATTTGACAAATTTGGCGTACACAACACCCAAATCGCCGATTATCTCACGCTCATGGGCGACTCATCGGATGGTATTGCAGGCATTCCTAAGGTTGGGGCGAAGACGGCAAGCAAGCTACTTACCGAATATGGAGACATTGACGGCATTTTGGCAAATTTGGCAAACATTAAGGGGATGGTTGGGCAAAAAATATACGAACATCAAGGCGAAATCCCTCTAAATCGCACCCTTGCCACGATTGTTACCAATCTAGAACTGCCGATTTCATTTGACGAATTAAAATTGGACAACAATAAAGAGACACAAATAAAACGTGCCAAAGCATTATATGAGTTATTTAAGACATTAGAATTTAAAAAAGAAATGGCAGAGCAGTTAGCGTTATTAAAAATGGCGGAGTTGCCTGTTACTGATGATTTATTTAATAATGACAATGCCGATAATGAATTAGACAATCCTTTTGATGATAATTTGCCCGATAACAGCGATGAATTAACCGTTAAACCCTTACCCATTAAACAAGGTACTTATAAAACCATAAATAGCCTTGATGAATTTCATAAGCTTATTGATAAATTAAAGAGTGTGCCTTATTTTGCCATTGATACCGAGACGACCAGCATTGATTGGCAAAAGGCAGAGTTGGTTGGGGTATCTATCGCCACCGCTACTTATGAAGGCTATTATATCCCTGTGGGGCATACGGGCGATTTTGATATTTTGCTTGATAATCAATTAGATAGGGACTTTGTTTTAAATGAGTTAAAACCCATTTTAGAAAATCAGAGTATCGGCAAAATCGGACAGCACATTAAATACGACAGTCATGTTTTTAAAAAATATGGCATTGAGCTAAATAATTGGCATATGGATACCATGTTAGCCAGTTATGTCATCAATGGCGTGGCGACACGGCATAACATGGACGATTTGGCACGACACTATCTGGGCGTAAATACCACCACCTTTGAAGACGTGGCAGGTAAAGGAGCAAAACAGCTTAGCTTTGATAAAGTGGACATGGATAAGGCGAGCGATTATGCGTGTGAAGATGCGGACATTACTTATCGCTTGTTTAGTGTGTTTGATGACTATTTGCAAAAAGATACCAATGCCAATAGCCTTTTGCATAAATTAGAAATCCCCACCGCCCAAATCTTAGCCCAAATGGAGCATGACGGCATTTTGATAAAGACCGAATTTTTGGGTAAATTGTCGCTTGCTTTTGACAATCAAATCAGTCAATTAGAACAAAAGGCGTTTGAGCTGGCAGGCGAGAGCTTTAACGTGGCAAGCCCCAAACAGCTTGGCGAGATTTTGTTTGATAAATTAGGCATATCAGGCGGTAAAAAAACCAAAACAGGGCAATATTCCACGTCTGAGGCGACCCTTGCCAAGATTGACCACCCGCTTGTGGACGTGGTGCTAGAACACAGAAGTCTGTCCAAGCTCAAAAGCACCTATACGGACGCTCTTGCCAAAGTTGCCGACAAACAGGGGCGAGTGCATACCAGCTACCACCAAGCCTTGACGAGTACAGGGCGACTGTCGTCATCAGACTCCAACCTACAAAATATCCCCATTCGCACCGACACAGGGCGACTCATTCGTGAAGCCTTTATCGCACCGACAGGGCGTGTGATTATGGCGGCGGATTATTCGCAGATTGAGCTGCGGCTCATGGCTCATTTTAGTGGCGATGAGAGTTTGATTAATGCCTTTAAAAACAACCTAGACATTCACACCGCCACCGCTGCCGAGATTATGGGTAAGGAGCTATCAGACGTAACGCCAAACGAGAGACGTTCAGCAAAGGCGGTGAATTTTGGGCTACTATACGGCATGGGTGTGTTTGGGCTTGCCAAACAATTGGGCGTAGAAAATGGCGTGGCAAAGGACTACATCAAGCGGTATTTTGCCCGCTATCCTGCCATACATGACTACATGGAAAATACCAAAAGTTACGCCAAATCAACAGGCTATGTTACCACCATTTTAGGACGTAAGCTCTACGCTCCCGACATCAATTCATCAAACGCCATGATAAGACAAGGGGCGGAGCGGGCAAGCATTAACGCCCCACTACAAGGCTCTGCCGCCGAAATCATCAAACTTGCCATGATAGCCGTGGATAAAATCCTACCCAAAGACCATGCCAAACTTTTGCTACAAGTGCATGATGAATTGGTATTTGAAGTTGATAGCGATAAGGCGGACGAGATAGGCGAGCTTATCAAAACTGCCATGCAAAACGTACTGACCGATACCGCCAAAAGCTTAGGCTGGGACGTGGAATTTGCTGTGCCACTTGTTGTGGAGATTGGTGTGGGGGAGAATTGGGAGAAGGCTCATTGATAGATCAATGGTGGCTGTCTGCTTTGTGGTAGTCGTGTAAAGGCGCGGGTGTTTTTCTTGAAATTGTCATATTTTATCTTTACAATGGAGTCAATAACGAGCACCTAAAAACACCCAAAAAGGAGAATGACATGGCTCAAATCTACTCAACCACCGCCACCGCCATTGGCGCCAGAAACGGTACCGCCAGTTTAAGCGATAACGCGACTACTTTTAATCTGGTGAGCCCCGGCTCAGGCAAAGATGGTGTCAACCCTGAACAGCTGTTTGCCGTAGGTTACGGGGCGTGTTTTGATGGCGCACTGGGATTGGTCAAAAAAGCAGAGGGCGCAAGCTTTGACAGTGAAGTACAAGTCACTATTAACTTAAGCAAAGAAGGCGATGATAATTTCTTTTTGTCGGGCAATATCCATGTCATCGCCAAAAACACCGACATCGATGCTGACACGCTTACTCGTATTGTCGAAAAAACGCACCACGTCTGCCCATATTCAAAAGCCGTGGCAGGCAATGTAGATATTACATTGTCATCAGAAATCCAATAGTTTTATTCGCCATCCTAAGCCTTGTCATTTGACAAGGCTTTTATTTTTATGGTGATATTACCATGCCATGTTACTTGTGATAAAATAAGAAAATTAACATAACAATTAGGAAAAACATGCTATCTTTATCCGATTTTTACACCCTTTCTGAGCAAGGCTATACCCACATTCCACTTATCAAAAAACGCCTAATGGACGATGCCACCCCTGTGTCGGTGTTTGCCAATCTGCGTAAATTTTTTGCGTCCGCTTATTTGTTTGAGTCGGTGGTGGGGGGCGAACGCTGGGCAAGATATTCCATGATTGGACTGGGTTCGGACATTACTATTCAGTATCATGACGACAAAGTGGTGGTAAAGGACACTCGCAAGGACGAGACGACCACGCACGACACCGACCCCTTTGATTTTATCCGCACCTTTATGGCGGAGTACAAAACCCCAAGCCAAGATGTCATGCCCGATTTGCCTGCATTTAGTGGCGGACTCGTGGGCTATTTTGGCTATGACATGATACGAGTGATTGAGCCGACTGTTGGTGTGTCAAACTCGCCCAATCCGTTGGCTCTGCCTGATATGTGGCTGACCCTATCATCGTCTGTCGTGGTATTTGACAACCTAGAACATACCCTATCTATCGTGGTCTATGCGGACGTACAAGCCAAAGACGGCTACAAAAAAGCGGTAAAACAGCTTGATATTATTGAGAATTTGCTGTCGCACAAGCCTGATTTGACCGTCAAAAAACAGCCCTTACCGCATTTTGTCTCGCAAACAGGGCAAAACAAATTCTGCACGGACGTAAACCGCATTAAGGAATACATCAAGGCAGGGGACGTCATGCAAGTTGTCCCTGCCCAACGCCTGTCGGGTGAGTACAGTGGCGACCCGCTCGCGGTGTATCGGGCGTTGAGATACCTAAATCCGTCTCCTTATCTGTTTCTCATTCAAGGCGAGCTTGCCAATGACGAACCGTTTCACATCGTGGGGGCGTCGCCTGAGATTCTCTCTCGCATTGAGACGGTGGGCGATGAGCGTAAAGTTACCGTGCGACCATTGGCAGGGACTCGCCGTCGTGGCGTGGACATGGCAGAAGATTTGGCACTAGAAGCCGAGCTACTCTCCGACCAAAAAGAAATCGCTGAACATCTGATGCTCATTGACTTAGGGCGTAATGACATCGGCAAGGTATGCGACATCGGCACGGTCAAGGTAACCGATAAGATGTTTATTGAACGCTACTCGCAAGTCATGCACATCGCAAGCAACGTAGAAGGCGTGGTGTCGGCTGATAAGGACGCTCTGGACGTGTTCTGTGCGACATTCCCAGCAGGTACGCTGTCGGGAGCTCCCAAAATCCGAGCCATGCAAATCATCGATGAGGTTGAGCCTGTTCGCCGTAGCGTGTTTGGTGGGGCGGTGGGCTATCTGGGCTGGGCGGGCAACATGGATGCCGCCATTGCTATTCGTACTGCTGTGTTAAAAGACGGACAAGTCCATATCCAAGCAGGGGCAGGCGTGGTGGCGGACTCCGACCCTGTGGCAGAGTGGGACGAAACCAACAAAAAAGCATTGGCAATCGTCAAGGCGGTGGAAATGGCATGCGAAGGCCTTTCTGTATAACATAATTCTTGGTAAACAAAATCCCACACAAGGTGGGATTTTTACTTTCTGAATTATTTGAATCAATCAGCTTTGATAAATCTAGGATTTGAATTGCCCCCAAATCATGTATAGATCCGCCAGTAGAGCATCATTGATTTCCTCAATTTCAGCTTGGCTAATTCTATCCTCGCCTTGCGAGCCGTAGATGACCACTTCATCGCCGATTTTGACATCGTTAACGTAGTCGGTTACGTCCACCATGGTTGTGTTCATTGACACTTTGCTTAGTACGTTGGCACGTTTGCCGCCAATGAGTACCACGCCTTTGTTGGTGAAGGCACGACGATAACCGTCCGAGTAACCAAAGGGCAGGTTCACCAAATAAGAATGACGGGTAAGCGCGTGCGTACCATCATAACCGACTTTTGTGCCGGCTTTATAAAATTGCACGCTGGCAACTTTGGCCTTAAAGCTCATGATGGGCTTGTAAGCAGGCTTGGCATCGATTGTATCGCCGTAGATAAGACCGCCAGGACGCACCATGTCAAGATGGCTTTCAGGTACAGCAATGGTGGCGAATGAATTGGCGGTGTGTAAGGTGAGTTTGCTACGATCTAGCTTAGTGTTTTTGATACGCCACGAGCTTTGTTCTTTAAACAGCGCCAAACGCTCACGAACATAATCCTCATCTTCCACAGCATAGTGTGTCATGATGGCAACGACATCAAGCCCTTTTAATTTGGTGATTGCCACCGCGTCTTTTTGACCTTGCTTATGGGCTGGGTCAATGCCGTTTCTGTCCATGCCGCCTGAATTTAAGGCAAGGTGCACCTTAATGTTTTTGCCGTGTTCTTGCGCCAGTTTGTCAAGTGCTGTGGCATGTGTTAAGTCACCAACCAACTCCTCGATGTTATAATCAAGTCCTGACTGAACTTCCTCTACACTGACTAAGCGTACACGGGCGATTTTACTTGATAGCCATGAGCTCGGACAACTTTTGTCTCTTCGTTGCTGGCGATGCCAACACAAGGCACACCTAATTTGATGATGCTAGGCATAAGCAGGTCAATACCATTACCATAGGCGTCTGCTTTCATGATGGCGCAAATCTGGCTCTTGTCGCCAAGCTGTTGCTGAAGGCGTGTAATGTTGTCTTCAAAAGCTTTGACATCAATTTCAAGCCATGCTTGGCGTGATTGCGCTGCGCAATACTGTAGTCACCATTGACTTGTAAGATGGGTGCAGAATGAGCGGTGCTTGCCAGACCCAGTCTGAGCAATACTGCCAAGGCAAGGGGTTTTCTCATGATGAATCCTTAATGAAAGTATTTAGGTTAGCTATAAAAAGCGATTATTTATAACACGATTTTTTACCTTTGCTAATAACCATAACATATGATAAATAGAGCAGGGTGTTCAATAAAAGCTAGAAATTTGATGATGGCCAGGGTAATAGAATATATAAAAATAAAATGATAAAAATCAGTTATTTATATAAAAATTTAAAAATTAATAAAAAAATAACTTGCACAATCTGAAATCTATGTTATTATACGCACCACTTAGGAAATACCGCCGGCTTAGCTCAGTTGGTAGAGCAACTGACTTGTAATCAGTAGGTCGCCAGTTCGATTCCGGCAGCCGGCACCACTCCTAAGAAATCTTTCAGGTCAAGCTCTTTTATCGGGCTTAATCTTTTAAAAGACCAGTAAAAGATACACCTGTACCAATTGGTGGGGTTGGGGAGCGGTCAAACCCAACAGACTGTAACTCTGTCGCGAAAGCTTCGAAGGTTCGAATCCTTCCCCCACCACCATTATTTCCCTACCTTATTTTTACTACCCTGCGGGTGTAGTTTAGTGGTAGAACCTCAGCCTTCCAAGCTGATGGTGCGGGTTCGATTCCCGCCACCCGCTCCATATATCAGTTTCGCTCTTATAGCTCAGCGGTAGAGCACTCCCTTGGTAAGGGAGAGGTCTCGAGTTCAATTCTCGATAAGAGCTCCATATTCATACCCCTTGAAGTCAATGGCTTCAAGGGGTTTTTGTTTTCTTTGGGTCATTTTAGCAAAAAAATTCGTTGCATTTTGTGCATTTTGAATGAAAAATGTGTACAATACTCAAAAAAGCCCAGCAAGATTGTTCATAGAGCCAAAAGCCGCCTTTAAATGCGAACGGCTGGTAAAGCACAGAGAGGCGACAGATTGTAGCACTGCGTCTGAATGGGGCTTATCAAATTTTTGGGTTGTCTTTATTTTAGGAGTGTGTTCATGCAACGATTTGGCATCAATGTAAAAGCAGTGGCTGTGATTGGCATCGGGATGGCGGTTTTGATGTCTGTGTTATTGACAGGATTGTTCACCACCAGAGCATCTCACGCCACGACAGTAGAAGTTTGGAAAGACCCCAGCTGCGGCTGCTGTAATGAGTGGATTAAGCACATGCAAAATCATGGTTTTGTGATTAAGGCTCACAACACGGGTAACCAAAAAAAGCAGCAAGAACAAGGCATCGCTCCTCACCATCGCTCATGCCACACGGCACTTGTGGATGGTTATGCGATTGAAGGTCATGTGCCTGCCGAGGACATCAATCGACTGCTTGACATAAAAGCAGATGCGGTGGGTCTGTCGGTGCCAGGCATGGTGGTTGGCTCACCTGGTATGGACGGTGCTGCGTATCGAGGAGTCAAGCACCCATATGATGTGCTGTTGCTGGGTCGTGATGGCAGCCATAGCGTCTTTTCATCTCATTAAAAATCTAGGCTTGGTTTTTCTTAAAATCTTGGTCTTGTTAGAAAGCCGTCTGTTTGGTGAGACGGCTTTTGATTTTTGAGTTGATTGTATTTTAGAGGGTTTTATGCATGGACGCTGAGCGTGTTTTTGGGCGTGGCGTTCGTTGACAGTGTGAATTGTGTCTTGATAATTAGTATTTGAAAGTGTGGTTTAGTGTGTTATAATGAACGATACTATGGGTTTATCCCATAGGTGAATTTTCTAACAAGAGGACATACCCATGGCCAAAGCCAAGTTCGAACGTAACAAACCACACGTAAACGTTGGTACCATCGGTCACGTTGACCACGGCAAAACCACATTGACTGCTGCCATCGCAACTGTTGCTGCTAAGCACCACGGCGGTGAAGCAAAGGACTACGCTGCAATTGACTCAGCACCAGAAGAAAAAGCACGTGGTATTACCATTAATACCTCTCACATCGAGTATGACACTGAAGCACGTCACTACGCGCACGTAGACTGCCCAGGCCACGCCGACTATGTTAAAAACATGATTACTGGTGCGGCACAGATGGACGGCGCTATCCTAGTTGTAGCAGCTACTGACGGCCCAATGCCACAAACTCGTGAGCACATCCTTCTATCTCGTCAGGTTGGCGTACCTTACATCATGGTATTCATGAACAAGTGCGACCTAGTAGATGATGAAGAACTACTAGAGCTAGTAGAAATGGAAGTGCGTGAACTTCTATCTGACTACGACTTCCCTGGTGATGACACTCCTATCATCAAAGGTTCTGCACTACTAGGTCTAAATGGCGACCAAGGTCAATATGGCGAGCCAGCTATCCTAGAGCTACTAAGCACTCTAGATAGCTACATCCCTGAGCCAGAGCGTGACATCGATCGTCCATTCCTAATGCCAATCGAAGACGTATTCTCAATCTCTGGTCGTGGTACTGTTGTAACTGGCCGTGTTGAGTCTGGTATCATCAAAGTTGGTGACGAAGTTGAAATCGTTGGTATCAAAGACACTGCTAAGACTACCTGTACTGGTGTTGAGATGTTCCGTAAGCTTCTAGACGAAGGCCGTGCTGGTGAGAACTGTGGTATTCTACTACGTGGTACTAAGCGTGAAGAAGTTCAACGTGGTCAAGTACTTGCTAAGCCAGGTTCAATCACTCCGCACACCCAATTTGACGCAGAAGTATACGTACTGTCAAAAGAAGAAGGTGGTCGTCACACGCCATTCCTAAACGGCTATCGTCCACAGTTCTACTTCCGTACTACTGACGTAACTGGTGCCATCACTCTACAAGAAGGTACTGAAATGGTTATGCCTGGTGACAACGTTGAGATGAGCGTTGAGCTTATCCACCCAATCGCCATGGACAAAGGTCTACGCTTCGCGATCCGTGAAGGTGGCCGTACCGTAGGTGCTGGTGTTGTTGCTAACGTTAAGAACTAATCTAATAAGATTGTCTTAACAGCAAACAAGCCAAACGACTTACCAAAGTCAAAACCCCCTGCCAGAGATGGTGGGGGGTTTGTGGTTTGGGGAATTTTTCAATTAATGCTCATCGACGGGATCGATAAAAAGTTTGTGATTTAAGATAAAAATGCTTGTATTTAAAAAAATATTTGCTATAATAGCAGTCCTTAACTCCTTAGGCGATTGGCTCAATTGGTAGAGCATCGGTCTCCAAAACCGAGGGTTGGGGGTTCGAGTCCCTCATCGCCTGCCATCTTATATTTTCCATACCATTCTTTTAATTTTATAAAAAAATTGGTCACTCCAAGGCAAATTCCTGCATGAGCGATAATAAAGATAATTTTGATACCCAAGCTGAAACTGTGGCGTCAAATGGTCCAGCTCAGCAAAAACAGTCTGTCACCATCTCTAAAGAAAACGTTGTTGAGGTTGCTAAAAGACGCTCAGCCAAAGACTATATTCTGTGGCTATTGGCAATTGTTTCTTTAATTAGTGCTACCTTGGTGACGGAATATCTGCCAAGATATTGGGCGGAAGGTAATAATGTTTGGGTGCAGCTGGGTATTACAGTTGCTTTGGTTGTTTTTGCTATTATTTGTCTGGTATTTACCAATCAAGGTCGCGCCTTTAAGACGCTATTAAAAGACGCGGGCATCGAATTGCGCCGTGTGACTTGGCCAAGCAAAGATGAGACTTTCCGTTATACATGGCAAGTGATTTTGGCGATGATTATTATTGGTTTTATCATCTGGTTGCTTGACAATATTTTTAATAAGATTATTGGTTTTATTTTAAATTAATTCATGGGGTGATGTGATGCGTTGGTATATTATCCAAGCATTTTCTGGTTACGAAAAACAAGTTCAGCGCTCACTAATCGAGCGTATTAAGCGCAGTGAATTTACTGATTCTTTTGGTGATGTTTTGGTGCCAACCGAAGAAGTCATTGAAATGCGCGAAGGTAAAAAACGCACTGTTGAACATAAATTATTCCCTGGCTATGTCCTAATTAACATGGACATGAATGAGGATACTTGGCACATCGTAAGAAGCTGCCCGAACATCACAGGATTTATCGGGGGCACGCCGGAGCATCCAGCGCCAATCACTCAAGTTGAAGCAGATCGTATTCTGAATCGTATTCAAAAAGGCAGCGATGCACCTCGTCCTAAGACAATGTTTGAGCCGGGTGAGGAAGTGCTTGTGATTGACGGTCCATTTACTGATTTTAAAGGACTTGTCAAGAAAGTAGATTATGACAAATCCAAGCTGCACTTAACTGTTAGTGTGTTCAATCGCCCAACTGAAGTTGAGCTTGAATTCACGAAAGTTGAAAAAATCGTATAATCTTGCTATAATAGATTTTTTGGCTCTGAGCGTTGCTCGGGGCTTTTCGTCGAATTAGATAATCTAATTCATAACCTTGGGGAGCTAATTTTTAGCGTTACTACCCACCATTGGAGTATATTTCATGGCAAAGAAGATTGATGGCTACATCAAGCTACAAGTGCCTGCTGGTAAGGCAAACCCATCACCACCAATTGGTCCAGCATTGGGTCAAAAAGGTGTTAATATCATGGCGTTCTGTAAAGAGTTCAACGCAGCATCTGCTAACTTTGAACCAGGCTTGCCAATTCCAGTTGTAATCACCGTTTTTAACGATAAGTCTTTCACTTTCGTAATGAAGTCGCCACCTGCGGCAGTTCTACTACGTAAAGCAGCTGGTGTTGCTAAAGGTTCAAGTGTACCTAACAAAGATAAAGTTGGTACTGTGACTCGTGCGCAACTAGAAGAAATCGTAAAAACTAAAGAGGCAGATCTGACCGCTGCTGAACTTGAAGCTGCAATCCGTACCATCGCAGGTACTGCACGCTCAATGGGTCTAAATGTGGAGGGTGTGTAATGGCTAAGCTAACTAAGCGTCAAAAGCTAATCAACGAGAAAGTTGATGGCAACAAACTATACACCATCGAAGAAGCGGTTGCGATTCTAAACGATTTGCCAGCGGCTAAATTCAAAGAGTCTATCGACATCGCGATCAACCTAGGCATTGACCCGCGTAAATCTGATCAAGTAGTTCGTGGCGCAACCAACCTACCTGCAGGTACTGGCAAAACTAAGCGTGTTGCTGTATTCGCTCAAGGCGCTGCTGCTGACGCTGCTAAAGAAGCTGGTGCGGATGTTGTAGGCTTTGAAGATCTGGCTGACAGCATCAAAGCTGGCAACCTTGACTTTGACGTAGTAATCGCTTCTCCAGATGCGATGCGCGTTGTTGGTCAACTGGGTACCATCCTAGGTCCACGTGGTCTTATGCCAAACCCTAAAGTTGGTACAGTAACTGCTGATGTAGCGACTGCTGTTAAAAACACCAAAGCAGGTCAGGCTCAGTACCGTGTAGACAAAGCTGGTATCATCCACGCTTCTATCGGTCAAGTAGGCTTTACTGGCGAGCAAATCGAACAAAACGCCACTGCGTTGTTGAACGATCTTAAACGTGCTAAGCCAGCTACCTCTAAAGGTATCTACATCAAGAAGATTACTTTGTCTAGCACCATGGGCCCTGGTATCGCAATCGATCCAGTTCCACACCGTGCGAACAAATAATCCTGCCTAATTTATGAGCGTGAAATACACAAACCTAAGAAAAACGTAGATTTTACTTGATTTGTCGTATTTTTCGCTTATAATAGCGCATTTATCAATGAATTTCCCCGTATTTAAGTTTATTGGTAAACAGAATTGATTAGTTCAGCACAGCGGGTTGTGCTGTCTAAGACCGTAGGTGTCATTGATTGTTCTCAAACAATGACATAATCGATGAATAAAATCATCAGCCTACGCAGACGGTAAGACGACAAGTCACCGTATTTGGTGCAGATCACTTTGTGATTTGTGAAATTTGCTTATTATTTGCAGTTGCAGATAATAAATATGGAGACAACCCATGGCACTAAATCTTCAAGACAAACAAGCAATTGTTGCTGAAGTAAATGAAGCTGCCAAAGGTGCGCTCTCTGCTGTTGTTGCCGATTCTCGCGGCGTAACAGTAGCACAGATGACCGAACTTCGTAAAGCGGCTCGTGCAGCAGGTGTTGATATGCGTATCGTTCGTAATACTCTATTACGTCGCGCGCTAGAAGACACTAACTTTGCTTGCATGAACGATGTATTCGTTGGTCCTACTCTAATTGCATTCTCAAATGAACACCCAGGTGCAGCAGCACGTCTGTTCAAAGAATTTGCAAAGGGCAACGACAAGTTCGAGATCAAAGGCGCAGCTTTTGAAGGCGAATTTATTGACGCTAAATCAATCGATAAACTTGCAACTCTACCTACTTACGACGAAGCTATTGCACGTCTAATGGGTACAATGAAAGAAGCAGCAGCAGGCAAACTTGCCCGTACTCTAGCTGCTCTACGCGACAAATTGCAAGCAGAAGCGGCATAATTTTATTTTTCACTTTTAAAATTATTCGTTTTATATAATTAACATTTTTATTTCATAGGAACAATTGCTATGTCACTAACTAACGAACAAATCCTAGACGCGATCGCGGAAAAATCAGTAATGGAAATCGTTGAGCTTATCTCTGCGATGGAAGAAAAATTCGGCGTATCTGCTGCTGCACTAGCAGCTGCTCCAGCTGCTGGCGGCGACGCTGGCGGTGCTGCTGAAGAAAAAGACGACTTCAACGTTGTTATCACCAGCGGTGGCGACAAGAAAGTAGCTGTTATTAAAGTAGTACGTGAAGTAACTGGCCTAGGTCTAAAAGAAGCTAAAGATCTAGTTGAAGGCGCTCCACAAACTGTCAAAGAAGGCGCATCTAAAGCTGAAGCTGAAGAGCTTAAGAAGAAGCTTGAAGAAGCTGGCGCGAGCGTTGAACTTAAATAATTTAGATGGTTTTCAACCAATCGCTGCCTAAGCGATATTGAAAACAGCTAATTATTTATCAAAAAGCCAATTTTGCACTTGCATTATTGGCTTTTTTTTATTATAATTTAGTATTTGACCTTTTGTACTTATCTTAAGCGCTATAGGTGAGTACAATGCAAAAGGACAAACACACCCTATGCAAAACGACCTAATTTGTAATAACCAAATTTAAGCTAAATACCTCTGGTATTTGGCGCTTTGTTGTGTATGGGGTTTTTATTGGCATGCAGTAGGGGCGTGCTGATGGTGTTTTTGACTTTTTGTGATGGATATTCTAATAATTTAAAATGTCCATGATGTTTACAGATGGTTGAAATTGTCTTTTATTTAAAGGTGTTGCTGTGATAATCGCGGTGCGCCAAGTTAACGTAAGGAATCTTAATGGCTTATTCTTATACCGAAAAGAAACGCATTCGTAAAAGTTTTTCTAGACTTCCAGACGTCATGGATGTGCCATATCTATTGGCAATCCAAGTAGATTCTTACGAGCAGTTTTTGCAAGAGCATAAAAAGCCAAAAGCCCGTGCAAATGTGGGCTTACAAGCGGCTTTCTCGTCTATTTTCCCCATCACCAGCCATTCTGGCAACGTTGAGCTTCAGTTTGTCGAGTACTATTTGGGTGAGCCTGAGTTTGATGAGCGTGAATGTATCATGCGTGGCTCAACTTTCGCTGCACCTTTGCGCGTAAAAATCCGTCTAATCATCAAAGATAAAGACAGTAAAGACAAAGATTCTAAAGCGGCAATCAAAGACATCCGCGAACAAAGTGTGTTTATGGGTGAAATCCCGCTAATGACGGATAATGGTACTTTTATTATCAATGGTACTGAGCGTGTGATCGTATCGCAGCTACACCGTTCGCCAGGTGTGTTCTTTGATCATGATAAGGGTAAATCACACTCAAGCGGTAAAGTGCTTTACAATGCACGTATCATTCCTTACCGTGGCTCATGGCTTGATTTTGAATTTGATGTTAAAGACCTAGTATACGCACGTATCGACCGCCGCCGTAAGCTACTTGCGACCATCATCTTGCGCGCTATTGGTATGGATACTGCGCAGATTCTAGAGACTTTCTTTGACACAGTTGAAGTTTATAAAGGCGAAGAGTCTTTTGAGGTTGAGCTGGTGGCTGAACGTCTGCAAGGCGAGATGGCTCAGTTTGATATCGTATCACCAGATGGCAAGGTGATTGTTGAGCAAGGTAAGCGTATCAATGCCCGCCGCATCAAAGAAATCGTTGCCTCTGGTATGACCAAACTTGCCGTGCCTGATGAATATCTATATGAGCGTATTTTGGCAGAGGACATCGTTTATCACGATGAAGTAATCGCTCGTGCGAACACGTTAATTGACCATGAGCTTTTGGTTAAATTAGCCGATAAAAACATTAAAGGTTTTAAGATTCTATTTACCAACGACATCGACCACGGTGCTTATATCGCTGATACATTACGTGCTGACACTGTAATGAGCCGTGAAGAAGCGCTAATCGAGATCTATAAAGTCATGCGTCCAGGCGAGCCACCAACGCTAGAGACTGCTGAGAAGCTATTTGAGCAAATGTTCTTCAGCCAAGAGCGTTATGATCTGTCTAACGTTGGCCGTATGAAGTTCAACCGTCGTTTGGGTCGTGAATTTGTTGAGACTGATGACATTGATGTTCAGCGAGATCAAGGCGTATTGTCAAATCAAGACATCATCGACGTACTAAAAGAGCTGATTGAAATTCGCAATGGCCGTGGCGAAGTGGATGACATTGACCACTTGGGTAACCGTCGTATTCGTTCTGTTGGTGAGATGACTGAGAATCAGTTCCGTATCGGTTTGGCTCGTGTTGAGCGTGCTGTTAAAGAGCGTCTAACCACTGCTGAATCTGACAATCTATCACCACAAGATTTGATTAATTCTAAGCCTGTGGCAGCATCTATCAAAGAATTCTTTGGTTCTTCACAGCTGTCTCAGTTCATGGACCAAAACAACCCACTGTCAGAAATTACTCATAAGCGCCGTGTTTCTGCCCTTGGCCCTGGCGGTCTGACCCGTGAGCGTGCAGGTTTTGAGGTGCGTGACGTACATAACACTCACTACGGCCGTGTATGCCCGATCGAGACACCTGAAGGTCCAAACATTGGTCTGATCAACTCATTAGCAGTATTTGCTAAAACCAATAACTTTGGCTTCCTAGAGACGCCTTACCGCCGTGTTATCGATGGTAAAGTAACTGATGACATCGAATACATGTCTGCCATCGAAGAAGTAGGTTCTGTCATCGCACAGGCCGACTCGCCAATGAACGAAAATGGCGAGCTTACCGAAGAGATGGTGATGGTGCGCTATCAAGGTGAATCGGTACGTATGGGCGTTGATAAAGTAACCCACATGGACGTATCGCCACGTCAGGTTGTATCGGTGGCGGCATCGCTGATTCCATTCCTAGAGCACGACGATGCTAACCGTGCCTTGATGGGTGCGAACATGCAACGTCAGGCGGTACCGACTTTGCGATCTGATAAGCCGCTTGTAGGTACAGGCATGGAGCGTCACGTAGCGCGCGACAGCGGTGTCTGCGTGGTTGCTAAGCGTGGCGGTGTGATCGAAGAGGTTGATGCCAGCCGTGTTATCGTGCGTGTTAACGAAGAAGAGATGACTGCAGGTGAGGCAGGTATTGACATCTACAACCTCATCAAATACACCCGCTCTAACCAAAACACTTGTATCAACCAGCGCATCATCGTCAATGAAGGTGACGTAATCGCTCGTGGTGATATTTTGGCAGATGGCCCCTCGACAGATCTGGGCGAGCTTGCACTTGGTCAGAACATGCGTGTGGCGTTCATGCCTTGGAATGGTTATAACTTCGAAGACTCGATCTTATTATCTGAGCGTGTAGTTCAAGAAGACCGCTTTACCACCATTCATATCCAAGAGCTTACCTGTGTCGCTCGTGATACCAAGCTTGGCCCTGAAGAGATCACTGGTGATATTCCAAACGTTGGTGAGGCAGCACTTGCCAACCTTGACGAAGCGGGTATTGTTTATATTGGTGCTGAAGTAAATGCTGGCGATATCTTGGTGGGTAAAGTTACTCCAAAAGGTGAGAGCCAATTAACTCCAGAAGAAAAACTGCTTCGTGCTATCTTCGGTGAGAAAGCTGCTGATGTGAAAGACACGTCTTTACGTGTACCATCTTCAACTAAGGGTACGGTCATTGATGTACAAGTCTTTACCCGCGATGGTCTAGAAAAAGACAGCCGCGCCAAAGCCATCGAAAAAGCGATGCTTGATCACTATCGTAAAGACCTAAAAGAAGAGCTAAACATCTTCGAAGCGGCTGCTCGCGGTCGTATCGTACATCTACTAGAAGGTAAGACCATCAGTGGCGGTTCTGGCTTTAAGGCAGGCACGGTATTGTCAGCAGCTGATCTTGAGAATCTATCTCTTGAAAATCTGCTTGACATCCAGCCTGCGGAAGAAGAAGTGTCTGAGCGTTTGACACAAATCGCCGAATACCTAAGCGACAAGCAAAAAGACATCGACAATAAGTTCGCTGAGAAAAAACGCAAGCTAACAGCTGGTGATGATCTTGCGCATGGCGTTCAAAAGATCGTTAAAGTTTATCTGGCAGTTAAGCGTCGTATCCAGCCTGGTGACAAGATGGCAGGTCGTCACGGTAACAAGGGTGTTGTATCGCGTATCATGCCTGTTGAAGACATGCCATATGACGAGAAAGGCAACCCTGTTGATATCGTACTTAACCCTCTGGGCGTACCATCACGTATGAACATCGGTCAGGTTCTAGAGACTCACCTTGGTATGGCAGCTCGCGGCCTTGGTGACAAGATAAACGAGATGATGCGCGCTCAAGCAGCTGTTGGCGAACTTCGTGAATTTTTAGATAAGATTTATAACAAAGTTGGTGGCGAGCAAGTTGATCTAGACAGCTTGTCTGACGAAGACATCATGGCAATGGCCGAGAACCTGCGTCAGGGCGTGCCAATGGGTACAGCAGTTTTTGATGGCGCTAAAGAAACTCAAATCAAAGAATTGCTTGAGCTTGCAGGACTTGATAAGTCAGGACAGCAGACTCTGTATGATGGACGTACCGGTAAGAAATTTGACCGTCCTGTGACTGTGGGTTACATGTACATGCTGAAATTGAACCACTTGGTTGATGATAAGATGCACGCTCGTTCAACGGGTTCGTACAGTCTTGTTACTCAGCAGCCGCTTGGTGGTAAAGCTCAGTTCGGTGGTCAGCGTTTCGGTGAGATGGAGGTTTGGGCACTTGAAGCATACGGTGCGACTTACACGCTACAAGAGATGCTCACTGTGAAGTCGGATGACGTTGAAGGTCGTACCCGTATGTACAAAAACATCGTTGATGGCGAACAGTACATGAGCCCAGGTATGCCAGAGTCGTTTAATGTATTGACCAAAGAGATTCGATCGCTGGGCATTAACATTGACTTAAAAGAAAAGAAAAAATAAGTCAGCCCAGACGATAGCATTTGCCCAAGCGTTCCGATAATGCTTGGGCGCACCGAATTGACGAATATAACGGAGAAACCTTTTGAAAGATTTATTAGACATCATGAAAGGCCCTGCCGATAACGGCATTAAAGAGTTTGACAGCATTCAAATCTCTTTGGCAAGTCCTGACACCATCAAATCTTGGTCGCATGGCGAGGTTAAAAAACCTGAAACCATCAACTACCGCACTTTTAAGCCTGAGCGTGATGGGCTGTTTTGCGCCAAAATCTTCGGCCCTGTGAAGGATTTTGAGTGTCTGTGTGGCAAATACAAACGCCGTAAATTCCAAGGCATCATCTGTGAAAAATGTGGCGTTGAAGTAACCGCGGCAAAAGTTCGCCGTGATCGCATGGGTCATATTGAGCTTGCTAGCCCTGTGGCACACATCTGGTTCCTAAAATCACTACCAAGCCGCATTGGTCTATTGCTTGACATTACTTTGCGTGACATTGAGCGTGTACTTTATTTTGAAAGCTACATCGTAACTGATCCTGGCATGACTGGTCTTGATAAGTATCAGCTGCTTGATGATGAAGAGTACTTCAATGCACTTGAGCAGTACGGTGATGAATTCATCGCTAAGATGGGTGCTGAAGCGGTTCAAGATCTACTAAAAGACATCGATGTTGATGGCGAAATAGATGAATTGCGTGCAGAAATTCCGCAAACCAATTCTGAAACCAAACTTAAAAAGATGTCTAAGCGTCTGCAGCTGCTAGAGTCTTTCCGCGATTCTGGCAACAAGCCAGAGTGGATGGTGATGACTGTATTGCCAGTATTGCCCCCTGATCTACGTCCGCTGGTACCGCTTGAGGGTGGTCGTTTTGCTACGTCTGATCTAAACGACCTATATCGTCGTGTGATCAACCGTAACAACCGTCTAAAACGTCTTTTGGAATTGAACGCGCCTGACATCATCGTTCGTAACGAAAAGCGTATGCTTCAAGAAGCGGTGGATGCATTGCTTGACAACGGTCGTCGTGGCCGTGCGATTACTGGTTCTAACAAGCGCCCACTAAAATCGCTTGCTGACATGATCAAAGGTAAGCAAGGTCGTTTCCGTCAGAACCTATTGGGTAAACGTGTTGACTACTCTGGCCGTTCGGTCATCGTGGTAGGTCCGACATTGCGCCTACATCAGTGCGGTCTGCCAAAGAAAATGGCGTTGGAGCTGTTCAAGCCATTCACCTACGCTAAGCTGCTTCAGAATAACATCGCTCAGACCATCAAAGCTGCCAAAAAAATGGTAGAGCGTGAAGAGCCTGTAGTTTGGGACATGCTGGCTAGCGTCATCCGCGAACATCCAGTACTACTAAACCGTGCACCGACACTTCACCGTCTGGGCTTACAAGCTTTCGAGCCTGTGCTTATTGAAGGTAAGGCGATTCAGCTACACCCATTGGTGTGTGCGGCATTTAACGCCGACTTCGACGGTGACCAGATGGCGGTACATGTGCCATTAACCCTAGAAGCTCAGCTTGAAGCGCGTGCGTTGATGATGTCTACCAATAACATCTTGTCACCTGCCAACGGTGAGCCGATCATCGTACCATCACAGGACGTTGTTTTGGGTCTGTACTACATCAGCCGTAGCCATGTAAATGCTAAAGGCGAGAACATGGTATTTAGTACCGTGAACGAAGCCTTGCGCGCAATCGGTTCTGAAGATTTGTCTGTAAACGCTAAAATCAAAGTGCGTGTTACTGAGACCATCTTAGACGAAAAAACAGGTGAAAAAACCACCAAAACCGAAATCAAAGACACCGTTGCAGGTCGTCTGTTGATCTGGAACATCATGCCAGAAGGTATGGCGTTTAGTGAGTGTAATACTGAGATGACAAAGAAAAACATCTCTAAGCTGTTAAACTCCTGCTACCGTAAATTGGGTGTAAAAGAATCTGTACTATTCGCTGACCATTTGATGTATCTAGGTTTCGCTCAAGCGACTCTATCAGGCATCTCGATTGGTATGGAAGACATGGTCATCCCACCAACCAAAAAAGAAATCATGGATGCCGCTGACTCAGAAGTACGCGAGATTGAACAACAGTTCGAGCAGGGCTTTGTAACTGCAGGTGAGCGCTATAACAAAGTTGTTGATATCTGGTCTCGTACTTCTGACAAAATCGCTAATGCGATGATGGAAAACTTATCAACTGATGAAGTTGTTAATGCAGATGGCGAAGTTGAAAAAGAAAAATCATTCAACTCAATCTACATGATGGCAGACTCTGGTGCTCGTGGTAGCGCAACCCAGATTCGTCAGCTTGCAGGTATGCGTGGTCTGATGGCAAAACCAGACGGCTCGATCATTGAGACGCCAATTAAGGCGAACTTCCGTGAAGGTCTGACAGTTCTGCAGTACTTTATCTCGACGCACGGTGCGCGTAAAGGTCTTGCTGATACCGCCTTGAAAACCGCTAACTCGGGTTACTTGACTCGTCGTTTGGTTGACGTAGCTCAGGACTTAGTGATTACGCATGACGACTGTGGTACGGATGCAGGTCAGCGCATGACCCCGGTGATTGACGGTGGTGAAATCGTAGAACGCTTGGGTGATCGTGTACTTGGCCGTGTTACCGCCAAAGACGTGGTAAACGTAGATGGTGAAGTGATCGCACCAGCAGGCACATTGATCGATGAGCGCATGGTTGAGAAGCTAGACGCTAATGCGATTGATGAAGTATATGTACGTTCGGTGATTACCTGTGAATCAAGCCATGGTGTGTGTGCTAAGTGTTACGGCCGCGATCTGGCTCGTGGCCACTTGGTGAACATCGGTGAGTCTGTAGGTGTTATGGCGGCACAGTCGATCGGTGAGCCTGGTACCCAGCTTACCATGCGTACCTTCCACGTGGGTGGTGCCGCATCGGCAGCAGCAGTGGATAACAGCGTATCAGTAGGTAGTAACGGTTCGGTTCGCTTCCATAATATGAAGACCGTAGAGCATGTCGATGGCCACTTGGTTACCGTGTCTCGTTCTGCTGAGATTGGCGTTGCTGATAGCCAAGGCCGTGAGCGTGAGCGCTATAAGGTGCCTTATGGCTCGAACGTACTGGTGCGTGATGGTGCAGAAGTGTCAGCGGGTGATGTGATCGCTAAATGGGATCCGCATACTCATCCGATCATCACAGAATTCGCAGGTACGGCTCGCTTTAGCGACATCACTGATGGCATGACGGCTACTGTAAAAGTTGACGAAACCACAGGCATGAGCTCATTTGAGATCTTGGCAAGTAAAGACCGTCCAAGTATCGCCAAAGACTTGCGTCCAGCCATTATTCTAG
This sequence comes from Moraxella ovis, assembly GCF_900453105.1. Lineage (NCBI taxonomy): Bacteria > Pseudomonadati > Pseudomonadota > Gammaproteobacteria > Moraxellales > Moraxellaceae > Moraxella > Moraxella ovis. Next base: position 1,886,258 of record NZ_UGPW01000001.1, on the reverse strand, counting down.
ATACCACAGAAGGTAAAGAAGTGGTTTACTTCCTGCCTGCTGAGACGGTGATTCGCGTGTCTGAAGGTGAGGCAGTAACCGCAGGTTCTGTACTTGGTCGTGTGCCACAAGCCACCTCAGGTACCAAGGATATTACTGGTGGTCTGCCACGTGTTGCTGATCTGTTCGAAGCGCGCCGTCCAAAAGATCATGCCATCATGGCAGAGATGAGCGGTGTGGTATCATTCGGTAAAGAAACTAAAGGCAAAAACCGTTTCATCATCACCGACGAAGAAGGCAATGTTCACGAAGAGCTGATTCCAAAATGGCGTCAAATCAACGTCTTTGAAGGTGAGACGGTAGAGCGTGGTGAGGTGGTGTCTGACGGTCCGCAGAACCCGCATGACATCCTACGCCTAAAAGGCGAAACCGCTTTGGCGAACTACATCGTGAACGAAGTTCAGGAAGTTTATCGCTTACAAGGTGTTAAGATCAACGATAAGCACATTGAAGTTATCGTACGTCAAATGCTGCGCAAAGTTGAAGTTACCGACGGTGGCGATTCTAGCTACTTTAAGGGCGACCAAGCAGAATACACGAAGATCCGTGCGTTGAACGAAGAGCTGGTGGCGAATAATAAATTCCCAGTGCAATTCGAGCGTCAGCTTCTAGGTATTACTAAGGCGTCACTGGCCACCGAAAGCTTTATCTCAGCGGCATCGTTCCAAGAGACGACCCGTGTCTTGACCGCTGCTGCAACCATGGGTAAAGTTGATGACTTGACAGGTCTTAAAGAGAACGTTGTTGTGGGTCGTCTGATCCCAGCAGGTACAGGTCTGGCTTATCATCAAAACCGCCAACGTAAGGCAGAGCTTGCACTTGAAGGTAATGCATCAGCTGATGACATCGCGCTTGATGATGAGCTACTAACAAGCAGCGAAAATCTACCAACCGAAGACAGCTTTGCTAAGGCATTTGCTGACGAACTCGGTCAAGATAGCGAATGATTTAAGCAAAAAAGCTCATCCAACGATGGGCTTTTTTGTTCATAGAATATTGCAAATGGCGTCTTAGTCGGTATTTGTATAACGTGGGATATTTTCAAGATGACATCAGAAAATTTCCTGTTATTTGATGATTGCGCATTGCAAAATTTGGACATTCGGTGTATAACTGTCTTTTCGCTTTGCTACTTCTTTAAGGATTTTTCCATGACTTTATCTCTTCAAAAAGACAAAATTCGCTTTTTGTTGTTAGAAGGCGTACATGATAACGCTCTAAAAACATTGAACGCTGCAGGCTATACTAATATCGAATACATCAAATCAGCCCTTGATGAAGCTGAACTGATCGAAAAAATCAAAGAGGCACATTTCGTGGGCATTCGTTCGCGCACCCAATTAACTCGCAAAGTACTAGAAGCTGCCGAAAAACTTATCGCCATTGGCTGCTACTGCATCGGCACGAACCAAGTTGATCTAGATGCTGCGCTTGAATTGGGCATTCCTGTATTTAACGCACCATATTCAAACACCCGTTCGGTGGCAGAGTTGGTGTTGGCTGAGACCATCATGCTGATGCGAGGAGTGCCAGAGAAGAACGCTGTTGTGCACCGTGGCGGCTGGAACAAGTCTGCCAAAGACAGCTATGAAGTGCGTGGCAAGACCATGGGTATCGTTGGCTATGGCTCTATCGGTTCACAATTGTCAGTACTTGCTGAGAGCTTGGGCATGAATGTCATCTATCATGACGCTGTTACCAAGCTTCCTTTAGGTAATGCGGTACAGGTCGGCAGCTTGGATGAGCTACTTGCCAAAGCGGACGTGGTAACTTTGCACGTGCCTGACCTACCAAGCACGCGCAACATGATGACCAAGGCTGAATTTGACAAAATGAAAGACGGCGCGTTCTTCATCAACGCAGCTCGTGGCGGCTGTGTGGACATCGATGCACTGGCAGATGCGCTTAAGAGCGGTAAAATCTTGGGTGCGGCGATTGACGTATTCCCAAAAGAGCCGAAATCTGCTGATGAAGAGTTCGTATCACCACTTCGTGAATTTGACAACGTCATCCTAACGCCTCACGTTGGTGGCTCAACTCAAGAAGCTCAAGCGAACATCGGTCTGGAAGTTGCTGAGAAATTCGTTAAATATTCTGACCAAGGCGACACCACCAGCGCGGTTAATTTCCCGAACGTGTCTATCCCGTTCACCGCAGGCACACACCGTCTGCTACATATTCACCGCAACGTGCCAGGCGTACTATCGCAAATCAACGCATCATTTGCTGATGCAGGCATTAACATCGCTGCACAGTCTTTGATGACTCGTGGCGATGTGGGCTATCTGGTGATGGACGTTGATGATAACGATTCTGCCAAGGCGATGGAGCGTCTGCGCGCTGTGCCTGAGACCATCCGTGTGCGCGTGCTATTCTAATTTGCGCATTTATTAAATCTAAGTGTTTAAAAAAACCAAACCGTCTAGACATAGGCGGTTTGGTTTTTTGTGATATAATAAATCGAATTTCTAAATAGATAGGAAAATAACCATGACCAGACATTTTGATTATATTACCATCGGTGGTGGCAGTGGTGGTATCGCTTCTGCTAACCGTGCCAGTATGTACGGCAAAAAAGTTGCCGTGATTGAAGCAAAACACGTTGGCGGAACGTGCGTCAACGTGGGCTGTGTGCCAAAAAAAGTGTTGTGGTACGGGGCGAACATGGCAACCGCCATTCACAACTACGCCCCTGATTATGGTTTTGAGCTTGATGTCAAAAACTTTGATTTTGCCAAACTCGTTGAAAACCGCACCGCCTACATCAACCGCATTCATCAATCTTATAAAAACACCTTTGAAAAAAATGGCGTAACGCTCATCAACGGCTTTGCCAAATTTTTGGATAAAAATTCGGTAGAAGTCAGCTATGACAATGGCGAGACCGAGACCATTACCGCTGACCATATTTTGATTGCCACAGGTGGTCGCCCACACCGTCCAAACATACAGGGGGCAGAATACGGCATTGACTCGGACGGTTTTTTTGATTTGACCGAATTGCCAAAATCGGTGGCGATTGTTGGTGGTGGCTACATTGGCGTTGAGATTGCAGGCGTGATGAATGCCTTGGGCGTGGATACGCATTTGTGCGTGCGTAGCGGTATTTTAAAGAGTTTTGATAAAGATATTGTAGAAGTTTTGCAAAATGTCATGGTCAAAGACGGCGTTACGTTCCATGCGGGCGTAAATCCTGTTAAAATTGAAAAAAATGACGGCTTGACCGTGTATTTTGACAATGGCGAAACCCTAAATGTGGAATGCCTGATTTGGGCGACAGGGCGTGTGCCAGCGACTGATGTCATTGACTTGCACAAAACAGGCGTGGCAACCAACGAAAAGGGTCAAATCATCGTGGATAAATTCCAAAACACCACGGTGGACGGCATTTATGCGGTCGGTGATATTATTGAAAACGGCATTGAGCTGACCCCTGTGGCAGTGGCGGCAGGTCGCAGACTGTCCGAACGCCTGTTTAACAATAAGCCCGATGAACACCTAGATTATAGCAATGTCGCCACGGTCGTGTTTAGCCATCCACCCATTGGCACAGTCGGCATGAGTGAAAAAGATGCCATTGATGAATTTGGGGCGGACAAGGTCAAGGTCTATAAATCCAGCTTCACGTCCATGTACTCTGCCATTACCGCTCATCGTGAGCCGTGTCGCATGAAACTTGTGTGTGTGGGCGATGATGAAAAAGTGGTCGGCTTGCACGGCGTGGGCTTTGGCGTGGACGAGATGATTCAAGGCTTCGCTGTCGCCATAAAAATGGGGGCGACCAAACGTGATTTTGATAACACTGTTGCCATTCATCCGACAGGGTCTGAAGAGTTTGTTACGATGAGATAAAAAAACAAAATAGGAATAATTTTACGGATTATTCCTATTGTTTCTATTAATATGGGTTTTATGAAAAGGTATATTTATGAAAAAGTTATTAGTGATTTTATCGCTATTAGTGGTTAATACAAATGCCTCTTCAAATGAAGTAAACCAAGATGAATTGTGCGTTATTTCTGAAAAATTATGCACCACCTTTCAAGATGAAAGCACTTACAAATATGGATTTAAGGACAATGTGGGCAATATTAGCGTACCTGCCCTATATGATGATATTGACATAAGGGAAAATAATATTACCGTTCGTCAAAACGGACTTTTTGGCATGCTTGACTTTTCGGGAAAAATGATAATACCGCCCAAGTATCATCTTTTTCATCAACGAGATACTGGAGAAAATGGTTTTATTATTGCTGAATCTCGTTATTATACCATTATGAATAAACAAGGAGAAATTATTTCCCCACAAAACCATCATCCCATTGTCCAATATATAACAGATGATAGGATTATTTTTTGTCAGAACAATACAGGGGCTATGTTGTGTGGCGTTATTGATAATCAAGGAAAAATGGTCATACCACCAATTTATCACAAATTAAGTGCATTGGTAGATTTGGACTTTTACCCAAATCCATCTTTATTGATTGCTTATAATCAAAATAAAAAAGCTGGATTATTAAATTTAGAGACAGGTGAATTATTAACACCATTTAAATATGATGAAATTGAGAATATTTTAGACAGCAGAATAAAAGTTTCTTTAAATGGCAAATATGGCTTTATTGATACTGATGGCAAGGAAGCTGTTCCTATCATTTATGATTTTGTTAAAGGCTTTCACTTGGGTTTATCATTAGCAAGAAAAGATGGTAGTGATGAAGAGTTTTATATTGACAAAACAGGCAAACGAGTGCCTTAACGAACAAAATGGCAAGGAGCCATCCTTGCCATTATTGATGTTGAAGTATCCCCAAAGCCACAAGCCCCTTAAATATCCCATCATCTTTATGGCTAGGACACACAAAATCTGCCACAGCTTTTAGGTCGGGGTGGGCGTTACCCATTGCCACGCCAAAGCCGACCGATGAGAGCATTTCGATGTCATTTAGACCATCGCCGAATGCCCATGCATCCGCCATGTCCAATCCCAATGCATCCAGCACTGCCTGTATTCCGCGCGCCTTTGAGCCGTGTTTGTCAAGAATATCCACCCCAGAGATGTGCCAGCGAACGGTTTTTAGGTCATCGTTTAGCCCATCTTGTAAGGCGGTACTGGCGTTTTTGTTATTTTCATAAAATGCCAAAATCTGATAAATGGGCGTCGCAAAATCAAAGTTGTCAGCGACACGGTAGGGGATGTGCAATGATTGCAGTGCATTCTTCATGTACTGGTTCTCATCGAAGGCGACGATTTCATCCTTGGTCATGTAGCCGTGGGCGATTTGATTGGTTTTTAGGTAACGGGTGGTGTCTTGGATTTGTCGTGAATTTAATGGGAAATGGGTTAATAATTCGCCCCTAAACTCATTATATTGCCCATTGATGGTAACAAATAAATCAATGCCAACCTCATCAATCAAATCATTAATGCAAGGTGGGAACACGCACATGCCGCGACCTGTGGCGATGGCGACGATGATGCCTTGGTCTTTGAGTGCTTTTAGCGCGGCTTTTGTGCTGTCTGGGATGTAGTTATCGTACTTGATGTATAGGGTGTCATCAATGTCAAAAAATATGATCTTTGGGATGTTTGGTGTTGGTTTCATGGCGGTCATTTTTTAAGGATTTACATAGATTCTATCATAAAACCATGATGGATTGATGAAATGTATAAACTGCAGCAGAATGTGCTAAAATTAGCTAAATTATGACCCAATGGGAGAATCCATGCTTAATAATACTGCCTATCAAACGAACCTATCTGTGGTTGAGAATCTAGAACCGCGCCTGCTATGGCAATGGTTCGCCAAGATCTGCGCAATCCCACATCCAAGCTACCATGAAGAGGCGATCGCAAACCATATCGTTGACTGGGCGAAATCGCGAGGGCTGTCCGTGCGCCGTGATGATGTGGGTAATGTCATCATCGTTAAGCCTGCCACCAAAGGCATGGAAAATCGTGAATCTATCGCACTACAAGCACACCTTGACATGGTGCCTCAGGCGAATGCCGATACGCCGCATGATTTTAGCACTGATCCGATCCTGCTAAGAGTCAACCCTGATGATAAAGATTGGCTGATGGCGACAGGCACGACGCTTGGCGCGGATAATGGCATTGGCATGGCAAGCTGCCTTGCGGCGCTAGAGTCTGACGATCTGGCGCACCCACAAATAGAAGTGCTCTTGACCATGACCGAGGAGACGGGAATGGTGGGCGTGTTCGGACTGCAAGCAGGCGAGCTACAGTCGAAGCTGATGGTAAATACCGACACTGAGGAGATTGGTGAGATATATATCGGCTGTGCTGGCGGGATTGAGTCGAATATTCATCTGCCACTATCTCAGACGAATCACGGCTTTAGTGATGCGCTTAGCTTTACCATCAAAGGCCTAAAAGGCGGTCATTCTGGGCTAGATATTCATAAGAATCGCGGCAATGCCATTAAGATGATGGCGCGTGTTTTGGCAGAAGTGTTGCCGAAGTTTTATGGTGATTTTGCCATCCAAACGCTGACAGGTGGCACATTACGCAACGCCATCCCTAGAGAGGCGAGCGTCAATTTGGCATTCTCATCTGATCGCCGTGATGAGCTTGTAGCAGCGTTGCAGGCGTCATTTGATGTGCTGCGTAACGAGGTGATGCGAGCAGAGCCTGATGTGATGTGTCAGGTGGCTGACGCAGATCATGCAGGAACTGCCTTAACTTATGAAGATACTGCCAAGGCAATCCGTCTGTTAAATGTGCTACCGAGTGGCGTGGTGCGTCAGTCTGACTTAGTAGAGGATACGGTTGAGACTTCGCTATCATTTGGGGTGGCGAGCATTGATGAGCAAGGGCTGTCTGCCAATCTGCTGATTCGCTCATTGGTTGAATCGGGTAAGGCGGCGGTCTGCACGAGCTTGGATAATCTGGCGAGCATTATGGGGGCAGCAGCTGAATTTACAGGGGATTATGTGGGATGGAATCCTGATGATCAGTCATTCATCACGCCGCTGACCGCTCGGCTCTATGCGCAGATACTTGGACATGAACCACAGATCAAGGTGATTCATGCAGGGCTTGAGTGCGGTCTGATCAAACAAAGTCACCCAGACATGGACATCGTATCCATCGGCCCCACCATCAAAAATGCCCACTCACCCCAAGAGATGGTGCATGTTGACAGCGTGGCGACATACTGGCAGCTGCTCACGCAGATTCTGGCAAATGCACCAGTTCGGACGTGATCGGATGCTAAGATATTGATTAGCTGTATAAACTAAAAAGCTTGTCGTTGCGACAAGCTTTTTAGTTAGAGGTTATACATATTCATTCATGAATGACAGCATCTTATCCCAGCTGGCTTTGGCGGCATGTTTGTCATAGCCTAGATCGATGCCGTTATTGGCTGCTCGCTTGTCCGCCAATGGATTGGTAAAGCCGTGCTTGGCGTCGTCATAGACATCGATCTGATAGTCAACATTGGCGCGATCAAGTTCGGTTTTTAGGCCATCGATGGCGCTCATGGGAATCATGCTGTCAGCACCGCCATGTGCCACCAGCACCTTTGCCCCAAAAGACGCATCAGCAGGCTGGATGGGCGTTGGGTTGCCGTGGAAAGTGGCGACGGCTTTTAAGGGGATGCCTGTGCGTGCCATATCAAGGGCAAGCTTACCCCCAAAGCAATAGCCCACCGCACCAATGCGTGCGCCATCCACTTCATCTAACGCGATAAAATCTTCATAAATGCGGCGACATCTGTCCATGAGTTCGCTTGGGTTATTAAGAACGGCGCTCATCCATTCATTGGCTTGGGCAGCATCAGTGGTTAGCTTGCCTTCCCCATAGACATCCAAGACAGCCGCGGCAAAGCCTGCCTTGGCAAGATCTTCTGCGACAGTTGTTGGATGGGTATCTTCTGCGCCCCACCATTCAGGTGCGACGATGATACCTCGAGCAGGCGTGGTGTCAGGCAGACAGACGTGGCTTAATAAGCGAGTGCCATCAGCGGCGATGGTGGTTAGGGTTTGGGTGGTCATAGGTCACTCCTTGTTAATTAAAATCATTAAAAAACTATCACTATCGTTAGACTAGCAGGATTTTTGAGCTTTGACAATGGGGTTTGGGCTTAAATTTATGGTGCTTTTTTGTTACAATGATCGAAATTTTAATAAGTTAGCATCATGAGAGAATCAGCAGAACAACCAAGTCAATTGCGAGAGCTTTTCTGGGAAAAATACCCACTAAGTGAGCTCAATGACAGCGAGTGGGAGGCGCTTTGTGATGGGTGCGGGGTGTGCTGTTTGGTGAAGTTCTTGGACGATGACGATCCAAGATTTACCGAATATACTGACGTGGCATGTTGGCTCTTGGACTGTTCGACAGGGCGTTGTGCTGATTATGCCAACCGTAAGTCTTATGTGTCTGATTGCATTCGCCTTACGTATGAGATGGTGTCTGGCATGATGTGGTTGCCGCGGCACTGCGCTTATAAGCGACTGCATCTAGGACAGGGCTTGCCACATTGGCACTACCTGATCTCAGGGCAGGCGCGACATGATCAGGCGATGGATAAATTCGGCGTGCGTGGCCGCTGTTATTCTGAGCTTGATTTTGATGATGACGAGATAGAAGAGCGCATCATCAGATGGGTGAAGATTTAGCGACTTATAAGCCTGTTCAGATGTTTTGATGGTTTGTTGTGTTTCCTGGCGGCGTAGAGGTGTATCAATCAAAAATCCACCACTTTGAGCATATCAGCAGTAACCAAATAACGCTTGAATAATCCTGCCAAATCCGTTACATTAACCAAAAATTTCCCACAATAGAGGTTGAAGTCTTCTTATGTCAGACGACAGTCATTCGGGTGGTTGGACGCGCGGCTTGAAACGTTGGCTGTCCACCACCCCTGAAACTCGCGATGATTTGTTAAAATTGGTTCAAGATTCGCGCCAATTCCTAGAGCCAGATATGGTCGATATGTTAGAAGGTGTGCTGGATCTACCTGCCACCCAAGTGCGTGAGATCATGACGCCGCGTCCACAGCTTGCTGCCATCAGTAGTGATGCTGACATCTCAGACATTTTGGCGGTATTGCTTGAGACTGAGCATTCTCGTTATCCTGTGTTTGACAGTCATGATGATAATGCGATTTTGGGTATTTTACTTGCCAAAGATTTGATTCCGATTTTGGCGAGTCGCGCTGAAGGCATTGATCACCCATTTCTCTTAAAAGACATCGTCAGAAAGCCGCTATACATTAACGAAACCGCACGCTCTGATACACTGCTTCGCCTACTACAAAAGGCGCAAGTGCACATGGCGGTGGTGCTCGATGAATTTGGGTCGGTCTCTGGCATCGTCACGATGGAGGATCTGCTAGAGGAGATCGTGGGCGACATCGTTGATGAGCATGATGACATCGATGAAGACAGCGACATTAATAACATCGTACCACATCCCACCAAAGATGGCGTCTGGCTCGTGCAGGCATCGACATTGATCAGTGATTGTAATGACATTTTGGGGTCGAATTTCGATGATGCAGATGTCGATACCATGGGCGGATTGGTCATGCAGGCACTGGGCTCGGTAAGCCACCTAGAGGGCGAGACGGTGCGGATTAATGATTGGCAGATTGTCATCATAGATGTCGAAGGGCGTTACATTCATCTGCTTGAGATGACGCTAAACCCAAATAGTACAATCTAAACGATTAGATTGAGTGAATAAACCAATAAGGCTTAGGTCTTATTGGTTTTTTGTTGTAATTTCGTCGCTAAATCTTTCAAATTCTGCTAAAATAATGGGTTAATTTAGCTATATTTAATCACGCCATGACCACCAAACCTATTTATCATCCCAATATCCCAACCAATACTCGTAGTAATGCCAAGAGTATTCGTCTACCCATAGGCATCAAGCTCATCATCGCGCTCGTCGCTGGTCTTGGGTTTAGCTTTGCGTTAGCGCCTTATTATCTGTGGCCTTTGGCGCTGTTCTCGGTGATGGCACTGTATGCGCTACTTGTGGGTGAAGATAGCGGTTGCCGAGGCTTTTGGATTGGCTGGGTGTATGGGTTTGGTACGTGGGTGATTGGTGCTTTTTGGCTTTATAATTCAATACATGAATATGGCGCGATACCTTCATGGCTTGCCTATGTGATGATTGGTGTGATGGCGATTATCATGGGGCTTTTTCATGCGTTTTTTGCATGGGGCTTTGTGCGTTTCTTGGGTCGTCAACCATTGGCATTTGCCTCGTTCTGGGTGATTCAAGAATGGCTAAAAACTTGGCTACTGTCAGGATTTCCTTGGTTGTTTGTAGGCTATGCATTCACTGAACAGACTTGGATGAACGGACTTGCGCCAGTCTTGGGGGTGTTTGGCATAAGTTTCGTGGCGGTGCTGTTTGCCGCATCGGTGGTTGAGCTGTTCCGCCATAAAGTTGCCTTTATCGGGCTAAGCGCGCTGACTTTGGTTGTGTCTTTTGGGTTGGGCCTTGTGGAGTGGGTGAAACCATCGGGTGAGAAGCTGTCTGTCTCTTTGGTGCAGGGTAATATCCCACAAGACATGAAGTGGCTGACCGAATACCGTGTGCGCACACTTGAGATCTATGAAGATCTGTCTAAGAGTGAATGGGGGCAAGATGTTGTCATCTGGCCAGAAGCGGCGATCCCGATGTTCCATGATGAAGCGGAGCCATTCATCGCAGGCATGATTAATCGCGCTCGTAACAACGACTCAACTTGGGTGACAGGAATTATCTATCGCGACCTTAAGAATTACGATGAGAATCGCCACGCCTACCCACCAATTTATAACAGTGTGGCGGTGCTTGGCGAGACACAGGCGCTTTATAAGAAGCAGCGTCTTGTACCATTTGGTGAATATGTGCCGTTCGAAGGGTTGTTTAACTTGCTGCCTGATTTGGCGAACATGCAGGGTGCGATGAGCATCAGTCGTGGTTCAAGCAATCAAGCTCCATTTACCATCAAAGGGCAAAACGTTGGTGCTGCCATCTGCTACGAGGTGGCATATCCTGAGACCACCCGTCATAATGCTAAGAATACTGATTTTCTCATGACGATCTCTAATGATGCGTGGTTCGGCAGTTCGGCAGGTCCTTGGCAGCATCTGCAGATAGTTCAGATGCGAAGCCTTGAGACGGGGCGTTATTTTGTGCGTGCGACGAACACAGGTGTGACCGCCATCATCAACCAAAAAGGTCAAATCGTCAATCAAGCACCACAGTTCGAGCGTACGGTATTACGCGGTGAAGTTGAATCGATGTCGGGCGTGACGCCATTTGTAAGATTCGGCAGCTATCCGATTTTGGTGTTGAGCGCGCTGCTGATTTTGCTGAGTTTCGTTGCGAAATACGGCAAATCAAAAACCAGCAGAACCCAAAAATACTACACTGGCAAGGGCGTTCGTGATTAAAAATTAATGAATCTTACCCAAATTTTGTGTAATAATTCCTTAATCGACCAAAGGAATTGTACAAAACCGCAAAATTTGGTATATAATAGGGTAAATTTATCTTATTTTGTATTTACAATTAACCCATCTTAATGACAGGTGATTTATGGCACATGATGCATCAAATAATAACCCAACCAAAGAGACGCTAACAGCATTGGTTGGTACCGTTCTTTTACTTGTAATGATTGCGGCGATCGGTATTTTTGCTTGGTTGCGTCCAGCAGGCGAGCATCAGCCAAAAGCACCAACAGCTGAAGAAGCTGCTGCAGAGGCCACAGTCGCGCCTGCAGAAGAAACTGCACCTGCTGCAGAAGCTAGCACAGACACTGCTGAAGCACCAGCAACGCAAGCCAGCGATGCTGCAGTGGCTGAAGCTCAAGACAAGCTAGACCAAACACCAAAAAACGCGCAAGCGCCAACTCAAGCAACCGCGACTGCTGAGACACCTGCTGCAGCATCTGCACCGAGCGACACAACCAATGCCGCGCCTGCACCTGAATCCGCTGAAGATAAAGAAGTAGCGAAAACTGAATAAATTCAGACGTCATTATAAAACCCTTGCAACTGCTAAGGGTTTTATTTTTGGGTGTTATGCCAAGCGTCGTGTGTACGCCCATGCAGCCAGCATCGCAAGAAGTGCGACTGCCGCGCCAACGTGTCCAATATGAATCAAGCTCATCTGTGCGATGACGATGCCCCCAAGCAACGCACCGCCGCCAATGCCGATATTAAATATCCCTGAGAATAGACTCATGGCAACGTCTGTGGCTTTTGGCGCGAGGCGCAGCACCTGTATCTGTAGCACCAGACTGATGGTGGTCGCACCAATGCCCCACAAGAAGGCATTAATAACCCAAAGCGCCGACATGTCAGAAGACAAGAATAATGTGCTAAGTCCCAAGGCGATCGCCATCATGGCAAGCCATAAAAATGATCTTTCCATACGTTCATAATAACGACCAAAGAGTATGCTTGCCATAATGCCTGCAAGCCCAAACATTAGCAATATCCAAGTTGCAAAATTCGCCGAGAAATTCACCACGTTTAACATGAATGGCTCAATATAGCTATAAGCAGTAAAATGCGCGGTCACGATGAGTATTATCATCAGATACACCAATAATAGCGGTGTGTTTTTTAGGATGTCGGGCAGGCTTTTGATGTTGCCGACATTACGACTGGGTAGATTTGGCAGGATTTTCCAAAAGATCACAAGGCAAATCAATGCCAATACACCAATGAGTGCAAAGCTTGCTCGCCAGCCTAGATGCTGACCCACCAATCGCCCGATCGGCAAGCCCAGCACGGTAGCAAGTGCCGAACCTGTGGCAAGCAGGCCTAATGCTTTGGTGCGTTTGTCCTTGGCGGCAAGACGCACGACGAGGCTTGCGGTAATCGACCAAAAGATCGCATGAGCCAAGGCCACGCCTGTACGCGCGATGAGCAAAACGCCAAAGCTAGTCGCCACCGCCGATAAAATATGACTTGCCACGAACAGTGTGAAGACGCCAACTAGCAATCGCTTTCGCTCCATTTTGGCGGTCGCAAGCATGAGTGGCAGCGAGGCAAGTGCGACGATCCAGGCATAGACGGTCATCATGATGCCTACTTTATCGACAGGAATGCTAAAGCTTGTGCCGATGTCTGAGAGTAGGGCGATGGGAATGAATTCTGTGGTATTAAAAATGAATGCTGCAAAGGCAAGAAGCATCACTCGATAAGTGCGTAAGCGGTCGATTTGGGTGGTGGTAAGTATGGCTGTGGCTGCTGATAAGTTTTTTTGGAGGGGGGTGAATTGTACCACGATTTTTTGATAAATCGATGACGATGCCTGGTCATTAAAATCGCAATCGTGTAAAAAATAACGGATTATGATAGAATTTCAGCATTCAATCTAATAAGAATAATCAGGAGTATCTATGGCGGTATCAGCCCAAATTCGTCGCGAACGCATCACAAAGCTTCGCGTACTCATGCAAAAAAACGGCATCGATGCCATCGTTGTGCCGTCGGCAGATCCACACATGTCTGAGTATCTGCCCAAGTACTGGCAAGGCCGAAAATGGCTGTCAGGTTTCTCAGGTTCGGTGGGTACACTGGCGATCACTCAAGATTTTGCAGGCGTGTGGACGGACAGTCGCTATTGGGTGCAGGCACCGATGCAGCTTGCTGATACAGGCATCGAACTTCAAAAGATGGAACAGGGGCGTCCAACCTTTGGCAAGTTTTTGGTGGACAATTTACCAAATGGTGCCAGGGTTGCCATTGATGGCGCTGTGTTGTCGGTGGCAGAATTTGATAGCTTAAGCCAAACTTTTGCAGATAAGGGTATTGAGCTGGTCACACACCTTGATTTGTTGGCGGAAGTTTGGGATGATCGCCCAAGCCTACCAACTGAGACCATCTATCCGCATCCAAGTGAATTTTTGGACGGTACATCAGCCGACAAGCTTGCCAAAGTACGCACCAAAATGAATGAGCTTGGCGCGGATTTTCATCTGATTTCTAGCCTTGATGACATTGCTTGGCTGACTGATTTGCGTGGTAGCGACGTGTCATTTAACCCTGTGTTTTTGTCGCATTTATTGGTTGGTAAAGACAGCGCGGTACTGTTTGTCGATGAACAAAAATTAAATGACGATGCCAAGATTGCCCTACAGAATGCAGGCATCGCCACGGCAGATTATTCCGCTGTTACTACAGCCTTGGCAGACATAACAGGCACGCTGTTAATTGACCCTGCTAAAGTTGCCATCAGCACCATCAAGCAAGTGCCGGGCAGTGTAACTATCTTGCGCGCGAGGAATCCAAGTACGGTGTTAAAGGCAATAAAATCGGACATCGAGCTGAACCACGTGCAAGAAGCGATGCGTCAAGATGGTGCAGCGTTGTGTCATTTCTTTAGTCGCCTTGAGCAGCGTGTGGCAGCAGGCGATGCGATTACCGAGCTGGATATTAACACCATGCTGAACGATGCACGCAGCGAGCAGCCAAACCACGTTTCGGCAAGCTTTGACACCATTGCAGGCTTTAAGGGTAATGGGGCGATTGTGCATTATAAGGCCAATAAAGATAACCACGCTCAGATTGTAGGTTCCGGGCTGTTGCTGATCGATTCTGGGGCGCAGTATTACAACGGCACCACCGACATCACACGCATGGTGGGCATTGGCGACATCAGCGATGATGAGAAGCGCGATGTCACTTATGTCCTAAAGGCGCACATCGCATTAGCAGCCGCAGTCTATCCTGTGGGTATTCCATCATCTCAGCTGGATGTCTTGGCGCGTAATCAGCTGTGGCAGCTGGGTCTAGATTATGGGCATGGCACAGGGCATGGTGTGGGCTACTTTCTAAATGTCCACGAAGGTCCGCAGGTCATCTCGCGTAATGCGCCAGCATCGACAGAGCGTACCATGCAATTAGGCATGATCACCAGTAATGAACCGGGACTATACCGTGAAGGCAAGTGGGGTGTTCGCCTTGAGAATCTGGTGGCGACCGTGCCTGCGCACAGCACTGAGTTTGGTGAATTTGCTAAGTTTGAAGATTTGACTTTGTGTCCGTTTGACACTCGTCTGCTATTGCCAGAATTATTGACCACCGAAGAAAAAAACTGGCTCAATGATTATCACAAAAAAGTAAACGATGCGCTGATTGATCGTGTTGATGGCGATGCCAAAGCGTGGCTCATCGAGCGCACCCAAGCAATATAATGTCAATAAAAAATCCGTCCATTCTGGGCGGATTTTTTTTGGCTTAATCTGTCATTATTTGAATAATATTCCCCACTTTATCCAAACATTCTTGATATTCACTCTCCATGTCCGATTTTATCGTAATACCGCCTCCTGCCCAAAGTTCTATTTTTTGCCATTTTTGCAACGTGCGAATGAGTACGTTCCAATTGCCCGTACCGTCAAAATTCATATAGCCCATGGTTCCACAATATGCCCCACGGGGAGATATTTCTAATTCATGGATAATCTCGCACGCCCGTTTTTTGGGTGTGCCTGTGATTGACCCTGCGGGCAAACTGCCAAATAAGACTTCTAGGCTATGTACGTCTTTTAATTGGGCGGTAATGGTGCTGACCATATGATGTACATTTTTAAAACTTTCAATGGCAAAGCGTTTGGGTGTTTTTACCGTGCCGATATGGGCGTATTTGCCTAAGTCATTACGAAGTAAATCCACAATCATTAAATTTTCGCTAATGTCCTTTTCGCTGTTCGCTAATTCATTTTTTAATTCATTGTCTATATCAATATCATCATGGCGTGGGCGTGTGCCTTTTATCGGTTTGGTAATAATATAAATGGTATTTTCTATTTTATGAAATTCAAAAAATAATTCAGGCGATACTGATAAAATTTCAAATTCTCCTAATTTTAAATACCCTGCAAATGGGGCATTGATTTTATCTTGCAAATGGGGCAAATAACTGGCTAAATTACCCAAATCTGCTTGCCATTTTTGGGTCAGGTTAATTTGATAAGTATCGCCTGCCTTGATATATTCTTGGGTTTGGTTAAAAGCGTGATTGTAATCTTGATTTTGCCATGATGAGATAAATTGGGCAGGTGTTGGTTTTGGTAATTGTTGATTTAATAAATCAGTTAAACTATTTTTTATTTCATCAAAAATCTCTTTATTAGCATTTATGCCAATCAAGTCAAATCCATGCTCGCACGGCTTAATATAAATATCATAATGCCCAAAATAAGCACAAGGCTGGTTGGGCTTGATAGCGATGTTAGGATTTAATTCATGAGCTGATAGGTCATAACCGATAAAGCCCATTAAGCCGTGCGTATATTCGCCGTGGCGTGTGGGGCTTGGGGTGTGGGCTTGGCAGTAGGCGATAAGCTCGTTTTGCCAATCGGTGTAGGTGGTAGGGTAGGTGTGGTTGTCGTTTTGGCGAGTTTTTTTGTGAATGGATAAGCCATTTGTAAAGACGGCGGTCCACGAAACAGCAGGGTAAATGCCAATGACGGGGCGATGAGCGTTGTGCAAAAAACACACCTGCCAGTCAGGGTGGTGCGTGGCGATGAGTGCGACAAGCTGGCTTGGAGTGTGCGGGGTAGCAATGGGGTGTGTGAGCATTTTTAAAGGAAAATAGGAAAAGTCGAATTTTAATGCAAGTTCGGTAAAAATAAAACCCTATTTTTGAAATAGGGTTTTATTATGATTTTGGGTTTTTATTTTAACCCTTAAACTTTTTCACCACCAACGCCGAATTTGTCCCGCCAAAACCAAAGCTGTTACTCATGGCGGTGTTAATCTCGGTTTGGCGTGTAGTCTCAACAATGTCAAAAGGCTTGGCTCTTTCGTCCATGTCGGTGATGTTAATGCTTGGGGCGATAAAGCCATTATTCATCATCAGCACGCAATAAATCAGCTCTTGTGCACCCACCGCCCCTAGGCTATGCCCTGTCATGGATTTGGTTGAGCTAATGGGGGGAGTTTTGTCCGCGCCGCCAAACACGTCTGCAATGGCGTGTAGCTCGGTGATGTCGCCAAGTGGCGTTGATGTTCCGTGTGAGTTCACATAATCCACCGTGTCAAGCCCTGCCTTCGATAGGGCGATTTGCATACAGCGAGTTGCCCCTTCTCCGCTTGGGGCGACCATTTCCGCTCCGTCTGATGTTGCCCCATAGCCCATGATTTCCGCTAGGATTGTCGCTCCACGAGCCTGTGCGTGCTCTAAGCTCTCCACAACCACCATACCGCCACCACCTGCGATGACAAAGCCGTCTCGGGTGCTATCATAAGGGCGACTTGCAGTTGTGGGGGTGTCGTTGTAGCTCGTACTCATCGCCCCCATGGCATCAAACATGCACGACTGTGTCCAATGCTCACTCTCCCCACCCCCCGCGATGACCATGTCCGCCTTGCCAAGCTGGATAAGCTCCATGGCATGACCGATACAGTGGCTAGACGTGGCACAAGCGGACGACAACGAATAGCTAATGCCCTTAATCTTTAACCCTGTGGCAAGCGTGGCGGACACCGTGCTACTCATGATTTTTGGTACTGCCATGGCTCCCACGCCACGCAGTCCCTTGGCTTTCATGTTATCCACTGAGCCTACCACGTCTGCCGTGCTTGCTCCGCCTGAGCCCGCCACAACCGCCACACGCACGTTATCCGCCACATCATCAAGGGTGAGACCTGCGTTATCTATGGCAGACAAGGCGGACACATAGGCGTAAAGGCTTGCGTCCGACATAAAGCGTTTTAATTTGCGGTCAATGGCAGACGTATCAAGCGTGCTTTGGTCAATAGAGCCTGACACGCACGATTTAAAGCCATTATCGGCATAGCTTTGGTTAAAGACAATGCCTGATTTGCCATTTTTTAGGCTGTCGGTAACGGTGGCTAGGTCATTGCCGATATTTGAGACAATGCCCATGCCTGTGATGACGACTCGTTTCATGGAATGTTCCTTGTGAGATATAAAAAGTTTACAGTTGTATTTTGGTTATTGTAACAAATTATTTGATAAAAATGGAAATTTTTAAAGTGTAGAATTTGCAGCATGCGCCATTGCCTACATAAATTGCCAAAGTTTTCATTTCCTTAATCTGCCAGTAATATTTGGCGCGCAGAATAACATTTTTGCTAAGTTTTTATTTGGCAGGGGCGTGGTCTTTATGATAGTATTCAAGGTAGACATTGTGTAAAATTTATTCAAAAAATATAGCATCCAAGGAGATCATGATGCCAAATAAAAAATTCCACAACGACAATTTAGATAACCTAGACAATCTGGCTGACTCACTAGATGCCACAGATGGCGTCGAAGTCGTGGCGCAAGTAGATATTAATAACAAATCTGTACAAGACGTGTTGGTGGTTAAGGATTCTCGTGATGCCCAAGAGCCCAAAGGCAATGCTCAAGACAGTCAAGATAAGACCAATCAGGACGAATCCACGTCTATCAAACAAAGAGTTGATAACGCACTGGATGAAATCGCGTCTAAAGCTGCTAACATTAGCGAGGGCGAGCAGGTTAGTCTAGATGATTTACAGAATGCTGCCAAAGAGGCCATCGAAGACGTCAGGGACAAGGTTGAAAGCACTAAGCAAAAAGCCCAAGATGAGCTAGGCAATCTTATTGAAGATGCCAAAGAGCGTACGAATGATGCCAAAGAAAAGATAACCCAAAACATTCAAGAAATCAAAGAGACAGTCGAAGCGCAAGGGACTGATGGCGATGCCAAAGGTGGTCTGGCTGGCGCACTTGGCAAACTTGGCGCATTCTTAAGTGCGATGAATGGCTCAAAATCGACTAGCAAGCCTTATCATGCGGTCGATCTTAACGCCAAAGAATACAAACAAGACGCTTTTCGTAAGCAGACATCGAGCATGAGCGCTCAGTTATTCGGTCCAAAATTCACCACTGCCCAATCTTTGGTGGGCAAAGTTGCTCCGAGCGTTAATAGTGACAGCATGACTGATTTTATTTTTAATAAAGCAGCTAGTTGGGCGAATAATTGGGCAAAAAAAGATCTGCTCAGAGATTCTCGTTTTGCCAAGTTATCCAGTCTGACCGATATGGAGCGCGATGATTTTGCGCGCGATGTCGCCAATCAGAACCGTGCCTTGGCGGTGATGGGTGGGTTGGCAGGTCTTGCAGGTATTAAGGGTCTGATCGCAGATGCTGGATGGCTTTTGATGGTGTCATTAAAGGCGGTGTATCAGTTGGCGTTGATCTATGATAAGCCATTAACCGGCAAAGAAGGCATTAAGATCGCCTATGGCGTGCTGTCAGGCGCTAACTTGACCAGACTTCAAGAAAAGCAAATCATCCTAACTGCACTCGCCTTAGGTAATACCGTATTTGCCAATGCAGAGCGTTCAAGCTTAAATCAAGAGCTGCAGAATGTCGGCCTAAAATACAGTGTCGGTGAATCGTTCAACAAACAGCTTGATGAACTTTCAAAATACGTCAATATCGATAACTTAAAATTAGGCTGGTTTGGTAAGCTGCTGTCGGTTACTTCGGTAGGTGTTGGCTCGTATTATAACCGCGAGCTGATCGAAGAGGTACTGGGTACAGCGATGGCTACTTTTCGCCCAGAACGTCCGCAATTACTGACCGAAAATCAGCACTCACAAGAAATAGACGTCAATGAAAAACCCGCTGATAAAAATGAGTAAATTGCCTTATCAGCTGTCATAAGCTGGTTATCACTGATGATATTCAAGCATGAGCTAAGTTATTTTTTGCTTGTGCTTGAATTTTTTTGACTTTGACTCTATAATATAGTGCCCCCAAAGGGGGATAGTCGGCTATTACATAAAAAATAGCCATATTGTTAATAACGGGAGAAATTGCCAATGGCAACTACAAACCAACTTATCCGTAAAGGTCGTAAGACCATTACTGAAAAGTCGAAAGTACCTGCACTACAAGCCTGCCCACAACGTCGCGGTGTTTGTACTCGTGTATATACTACGACTCCAAAAAAACCTAACTCAGCCATGCGTAAAGTGTGCCGTGTACGTCTAACTTCTGGCTACGAAGTATCTAGCTACATCGGCGGTGAAGGTCACAACCTTCAAGAGCACAGTGTTGTATTGATCCGTGGTGGTCGTGTAAAAGACCTTCCAGGTGTTCGTTATCACACCGTGCGTGGCGCACTTGACTGTGCAGGCGTGAAAGATCGTAAACAAGGCCGTTCTAAGTACGGTGCTAAGCGTCCTAAGGCATAAGCCTAAAGACATCATTTGCGTATTTTAGGGTTTGGTGTGTCAAACCCACATATGCAGTAAGGCTGGTTAAGCTAGCTTTTATACCAGATTATCCTGAAGATATAAGGAAACTATTATGCCAAGACGTCGTGTCGTCGCTGCCCGTGAAATCCTACCAGATCCTAAATTCGGCAGCCAAACCATTGCAAAATTCATCAACCACGTAATGGTTGATGGTAAAAAATCAGTCGCTGAAAAAATCGTTTACGGCGCACTAGAAACTGTTGCTGCTAAGCGCAACGTTGAAGATCCAGTTGCATTCTTTGAAGAAGTGCTAGAAAGCGTTCGCCCAACGGTGGAAGTTAAAGCTCGCCGTGTTGGTGGTGCTACCTACCAAGTACCTATGGAAGTACGTCCCTCCCGTCGTACTGCCCTAGCAATGCGTTGGTTGGCTGACGCCGCTGCTAAGCGCTCTGAAAAATCAATGGCTCTACGTCTAGCTGGTGAGCTAAACGATGCAGCAGAAGGTAAAGGCGCTGCCATCAAGAAACGTGATGATGTTCACCGTATGGCTGATGCGAACAAAGCTTTCTCGCACTTCCGCTTCTAATTTAAGAAGTGCTGTCAAGCATTTCTTAATAACAGGTGCATTGACTTGGATGATGCCTTATCATCCAAGTCAGCCCATATAAGTCTGATTGTCATGTTTTGGTCATGAATGTTGATTAATATTATCCATCAGACACCCAATTAATCAGAATTTTTCTAGGAAAAATTATGGCACGTAAAACCCCCCTAAACAGATATCGTAACATCGGTATCTCTGCGCACATCGATGCTGGTAAAACCACCACATCTGAGCGTATTTTGTTCTACACAGGTAAGAACCACAAACTAGGTGAAGTGCACGAAGGTGCTGCCACCATGGACTGGATGGAGCAAGAGCAAGAGCGTGGTATTACCATCGCATCAGCAGCAACCACTTGCTTTTGGTCAGGTATGTCTAATCAATTCCCAGAGCATCGCATCAACCTAATTGACACCCCCGGCCACGTTGACTTCACCATCGAAGTTGAACGTTCTATGCGTGTATTAGACGGTGCGTGTATGGTTTACTGTGCGGTTGGCGGTGTACAGCCTCAGTCAGAAACTGTATGGCGTCAAGCTAACAAATATAAAGTGCCACGTCTTGCGTTCGTCAACAAAATGGACCGTACTGGTGCGAACTTCTTCCGCGTAGTTGAGCAAGTAAAAACTCGTCTAGGTGGTAACCCTGTACCTGTAGTTGTGCCAATCGGTGCTGAAGATAACTTTGAAGGTGTTGTTGACCTGCTTGAGATGAAATCTATCATCTGGGATGTAGAATCTCAAGGCATGAAGTTTGAATACGGCGAAATTCCTGCCGACCTGGTTGATGTTGCTAAAGAATGGCGCAACAACATGGTTGAAGCAGCAGCTGAAAGCTCAGAAGAGCTGATGGACAAGTACCTAGAAGAAGGCGATCTGTCTCGTGAAGACATCGTAGCTGGTCTTCGTACTCGTACACTAGCATGTGAAATCCAACCAATGCTATGTGGTACTGCCTTCAAAAACAAAGGCGTACAGCGTATGCTTGACGCGGTGATCGAATTCCTACCTGCGCCAAATGACGTTGAAGCCATCCGTGGTATCCTAGATGACAAAGATGAAACCGAAGGTACTCGTGAGTCTTCTGATGATGAACCATTTGCTGGTTTGGCATTCAAAATTCAAAACGATAAGTACGTTGGTAACTTGACTTATGTACGTATCTATTCTGGTGTTGCTCAGCAAGGTGACAGCGTATATAACCCTGTTAAGATGAAGCGTGAGCGCATCGGTCGTATCGTTGAGATGCACGCTAACTCACAAGAAGAGGTGAGCGAAGCCCGTGCTGGTGACATCGTAGCATTCGTAGGTCTAAAAGACGTAACTACTGGTGATACACTATGTGATAATGACAATGTTATCACCCTTGAGCGCATGGAATTCCCAGATCCAGTTATCAGCCTAGCGGTTGAACCAAAAACCAAAGCTGACCAAGAGAAGATGTCTATCGCTCTAGGCCGTCTGGCTAAAGAAGACCCTTCATTCCGTGTACGCACCGATGAAGAATCAGGTCAAACCATCATCTCTGGTATGGGTGAGCTACACCTTGACATTATCGTTGACCGCATGAAGCGTGAATTTAACGTTGAAGCGAACATCGGTGCTCCTCAAGTTGCATACCGTGAAACGATCCGTCAAACTGTTGAAGTTGAAGGTAAATTCGTTCGTCAAACTGGTGGTCGTGGTAAGTTCGGTCACGTTTGGCTACGTCTTGAGCCGCTTGATCCTGAAGGTGAAGTGGAATACGAATTTGCTGAAGAAATCGTGGGCGGTGTTGTACCTAAAGAATACCACGCTGCAGTAGACAAAGGTATCCAAGAGCGTATGAAAAACGGCGTTCTAGCAGGCTACCCAGTAGTTAACGTTAAAGCAACTCTATATGATGGTTCATACCATGACGTTGACTCTGACGAACTATCGTTCAAAATGGCAGGTTCTATGGCATTCAAGAAAGGCTTTATGCAAGCCTCTCCAGCATTGCTTGAGCCTATCATGAAGGTAGAAGTTGAGACTCCAGAAGACTACATGGGCGATATCATGGGCGACTTGAACCGTCGTCGTGGTATGGTTCAAGGTATGGACGATCTACCTGGCGGCACCAAAGCCATCCGCGCTGAAGTACCGCTTGCTGAGATGTTCGGTTATGCTACCCAAATGCGTTCTATGTCTCAAGGTCGTGCGACTTACTCTATGGAATTCGCAAAATACCAAGAGACTCCGAAGAACGTTGCTGATGAGATCATCAAGAAGTTCACTGCTAAAGACGACGACGAGTAATTTACTCATCTGTTCATCTAACAATACTTGATTGCAAGCATTATTTGAATGTCTTGCAATCAATGTAGCAGATTTAAATTTTTATTGTTTAAATTGTCTTATATCAATCAGATTAAGACCATTCTAAAAGGAATAGTATCATGGCCAAAGCCAAGTTCGAACGTAACAAACCACACGTAAACGTTGGTACCATCGGTCACGTTGACCACGGCAAAACCACATTGACTGCTGCCATCGCAACTGTTGCTGCTAAGCACCACGGCGGTGAAGCAAAGGACTACGCTGCAATTGACTCAGCACCAGAAGAAAAAGCACGTGGTATTACCATTAATACCTCTCACATCGAGTATGACACTGAAGCACGTCACTACGCGCACGTAGACTGCCCAGGCCACGCCGACTATGTTAAAAACATGATTACTGGTGCGGCACAGATGGACGGCGCTATCCTAGTTGTAGCAGCTACTGACGGCCCAATGCCACAAACTCGTGAGCACATCCTTCTATCTCGTCAGGTTGGCGTACCTTACATCATGGTATTCATGAACAAGTGCGACCTAGTAGATGATGAAGAACTACTAGAGCTAGTAGAAATGGAAGTGCGTGAACTTCTATCTGACTACGACTTCCCTGGTGATGACACTCCTATCATCAAAGGTTCTGCACTACTAGGTCTAAATGGCGACCAAGGTCAATATGGCGAGCCAGCTATCCTAGAGCTACTAAGCACTCTAGATAGCTACATCCCTGAGCCAGAGCGTGACATCGATCGTCCATTCCTAATGCCAATCGAAGACGTATTCTCAATCTCTGGTCGTGGTACTGTTGTAACTGGCCGTGTTGAGTCTGGTATCATCAAAGTTGGTGACGAAGTTGAAATCGTTGGTATCAAAGACACTGCTAAGACTACCTGTACTGGTGTTGAGATGTTCCGTAAGCTTCTAGACGAAGGCCGTGCTGGTGAGAACTGTGGTATTCTACTACGTGGTACTAAGCGTGAAGAAGTTCAACGTGGTCAAGTACTTGCTAAGCCAGGTTCAATCACTCCGCACACCCAATTTGACGCAGAAGTATACGTACTGTCAAAAGAAGAAGGTGGTCGTCACACGCCATTCCTAAACGGCTATCGTCCACAGTTCTACTTCCGTACTACTGACGTAACTGGTGCCATCACTCTACAAGAAGGTACTGAAATGGTTATGCCTGGTGACAACGTTGAGATGAGCGTTGAGCTTATCCACCCAATCGCCATGGACAAAGGTCTACGCTTCGCGATCCGTGAAGGTGGCCGTACCGTAGGTGCTGGTGTTGTTGCTAACGTTAAGAACTAATCTAATAAGATTGTCTTAACAGCAAACAAGCCAAACGACTTACCAAAGTCAAAACCCCCTGCCAGAGATGGTGGGGGGTTTGTGGTTTTAAGTGTTGTTATTAAATTGTCATAAATATTTATTAAGATGGCTTCACGTTTTTTATGGAGTCATTTATGAAATCTTCAAAACAGCTTTCTAAAAAGCTTTCTTGTATGGGTATTTTTGCCATTTTGCCGCTGATGATGGCGTGTCAATCGATGCCGAAATCCACACCAATTCACGGTGCTCGCGATGAACTTGCCAAGCCTGTCATTAGCTACGGTGCTAGGCCTTTTTATCTATTGGATGACATGGATGAGGGTAAATTAAAGCAAGAATTAAAAAGCTGCCAAGCCCAAACGCCAAAACGCACAGAATTTTCAATCGCGCATCGTGGTGCTCCATTGCAGTTCGCTGAACATACTGCCGAAAGCTACATCGCCGCTAACAGACAAGGCGCAGGCATCCAAGAATGCGATGTTGCCTTTACCAAGGATCACCAGCTGGTCTGTCGTCATTCTGATGCTGATTTGCATACCACGACGAACATCTTGCAAACTCCGCTTGCTAATAAATGCACCCAGAATTTCACGCCTGCCCAGTTTGGCGCATCAGGTAAGCTCATCAAGGAAGCTTCTGCCAAATGCCTAACTTCCGACATCACATTGGCAGAATTTAAGACCTTAAAAGGTAAACAAGATGCCGCCAATCCTAAGGCGCGCACTGTAGATGAGTACGTAAATGCAACGCCTGCTTTCCGTACAGATCTGTATTCTCAAAATGCGACGCTGATGAGCCTAGATGAAGCATTGGCACTTTATAAGAAAATGGGCGTAAAAGTCACGCCAGAACTTAAGCAGCCAACCGTGATTCCGCATCAAGGTTATACTTATGATGATTATCGGGCGGATCTGATTAAGGCATTAAAGAAAGCAGGCTATCATGCGAATGACAGCAGCGTGCAGTCATTTAATATTGATGATTTGACTTATTGGATTGAGCATTATCCTGATTATGCCAAGACGGCGGTGTTTTTGATGGAGGATGCCAATAGTGCCAAAGATGGCAAGAATTTCGATCCGCAGAATCCTGTCACTTGGAAATATGATTTGGCACAATTGAAACAAAAAGGCATTCAAAACCTTGCGCCTGCCACGTGGATGCTGGTCACCAATAAAGGCGGTGAATTACGGATGAGCGAATTTGCAAGACAAGCCAAAGCGAACGGTTTTGGACTTGTGACGTGGACGGTTGAGCGTTCATATCCGCTATCATCTGGCGGTGGCTGGTACTATACAGGCATCCAAGACATCATAAATAACGATGGTGACATGTATCGATTGATCGATGTGCTGTATAGAGAGGTTGGGGTCAAGGGCATCTTTTCGGATTGGCCAGCCAGCGTAACTTATTATGCTAACTGCCGCGGCATATAATAACTTGTAGCATACCGCACCGCCTATGATGGGCGGTGTTTTTATTAATGGCTTGACTTGATGGCGAAGTTTGCATAAGCTAACTAGATTCATTCACTGATTAGAATTTATAAGGAGAGTATATGGAGCGCCGTCGTTTTTTGCAGTTTGGATTGGGGACTGCACTTACCATGAGTTTGCCTAAGTTTGGTATGGCTAATTCTGTACCACTTGTGCTAAGCGAGTCATTACAGGGTAATCCTTTGCTGGACTTTCATAATTTGCCCGATTTCCCAAGGATCACGCCTGAACACATCAAGCCTGCCATTACCTATCTGATTGAATATAACACCAATGCCGTTAAGACATTAACAGCGCAAGACGTCATCACTTGGCAGAATTTCTATGCGCCGCTAGAAGACGCGCAGAATAAGCTTGAGCGTGCATGGTCAGCGGTCAGCCAGCTGCATTCGCTAAAAAGTTCCGACGCGCTGCGTGCTGTATTCAATGAAGCTAAGCAAAGTTTGACGGAGTTTGATACGTGGTTTGGGATGTATCGACCGCTTTATGATGCCTTTAATAAGCTAAAACAGGGCAAAGAGTACGCCTCTTATTCCAAGGCTCAAAAAAAGGCGATTGATAATGCATTGCTTGATTTTAAGTTGTCGGGCGTGACTTTAGAAGGTGAGGCTGCTGAGCGTTACGCCAAAGTCTCCGCCAGACTCTCCGAGCTTAGCACGCAGTTTGGTAATAATGTGCTGGATGCCGAGATGGGTTTTGAGATTGTCATTGATGATGAATCAAGACTGGCAGGCCTTGGTGACATCGCCTTGGCAAGTGCTAAGAAGGCAGCCGAGTCGAAGGGTGTCGCGGGTTATTGCTTCGGACTCGACTATCCAAGCTATGCCGCCATCGTCACCTATGCTGATGATCGAGCATTAAGACGACAAATGTTCGAGGCGTATCGCACTCGCGCATCCGATCAAGGACCTAATGCCGGCAAGTGGGACAATACACCCATCATGAATGAGCTGGCAGAACTAAGACTAGAACGCGCCAAGCTTTTAGGATTTAATTCGCATGCCGAATATTCGCTTGCCAAAAAAATGGCAGAAAGCCCAGCACAAGTGTTAGAGTTCTTAAATGATTTATTGGCAAAAACACATGACAAATCCAAAGCAGAAGTCAAAGAATTAGAAGCATACGCCAAACAAAATGGACTGTTGGCAGAATCTGACACGCTGATGCCTTGGGATTTTGCTTATCTGTCTGAGAAGTTAAAACAAGAACGCTACAGCATTGACAGGGAGGCACTAAGAGTGTATTTCCCTGTTGATCAGGTGCTGTCGGGCATGTTTGAGCTGACCGAGCGTCTGTTTGGTGTGCGTGTGCGTGAAAAGACGAGTGTGCCTGTCATCCATGAGGGTGTGAGGTTCTTTGAATTATTCAAGGGTGGTAAGCACGTTGCGTCTTTTTATTTGGATTTATTTACGCGTGAGAATAAGCGAAGTGGCGCTTGGCACAGCAGTGTGATTGGGCGCTATAAGACGAGCGATGGCGAGATTCAACTGCCAGTCTCGATGCTTGTATGTAATTTTGGCGGTGCCAGCGATGATAAGCCGGCGCTACTGTTGCATGGCGAAGTGGAGACATTGTTCCATGAGTTTGGGCATGGGTTGCATCATATGCTGACTAAGGTTGATATGCAGGCGGTGTCAGGCATTAATGGCGTGGCGTGGGATGCGGTGGAATTTCCCAGTCAGATGCTTGAGAATTGGACGTGGGATGTAGATACGCTTGCGCTTATTTCTAAGCATTACCAAACGGGCGAATCGCTGCCAAAAGACATCATTGATAAGATGCTTGAGGCCAAGAATTATCAATCAGCGACCAATATCGTTCGTCAGCTTGAATTTGGCTTGTTTGATTTTAGGTTACATTCTGAATATCAGGCGGGCGATCACGGCGCGATTGCAAGAATTCGCGAAGACATTCGTCAGAATATCTCTGTGATGAATGACCCTGAGTGGATTCGTACGGGGCATAGCTTTAATCATATTTTCTCAGGTGGCTATTCGGCGGGCTATTATAGCTACCTATGGTCTGAAGTGCTTGCCAGTGATGGCTTTACCCGATTTGAAAGAGAAGGGTTGTTCAACCGCAAGACAGGGCAGGATTTCGTGGATGTCATCTTGTCCCAAGGTGGGTCGGATGAGCCGATGGCACTATTTGAAAAATTTATGGGCAGAAAGCCCGATATCACGGCCTTATTAAAATCAAGAGGCATCATCTAAAAATAAAAACCACAGGAGTGATTCTGTGGTTTTTATTTATTTTACAAGGTGGGTATCAATACAGATCTCATGCAGGGGATAATTGCTAAAGTCATCACTGTCTTTGCCTAATTTTTCCAATGCTGCTTTATCTGCCAAATAATGTTCAATGGTCTGCTTGACCGTCTCAAACGCCAAATTTTCCATGTCTATTTCATCAGGGGAAAATAGTCCGCATTCTAAGCTTTCACTACCAACGCCAAATTTACCGTCTTGTAAGTTGGCAAGATACATGGCGTGAATCTGCCCCCATTGGGGTAAATCAAATAGGGCGTAGAGTTTCAGATTCTCCGCCACGCCTTCGGCTTCTTCGATCGTTTCACGTTTTGCGCCGTCCGCCATGGTTTCGCCATTTTCCATAAAGCCAGCAGGGAGTGTCCACAGTCCATAACGTGGCTCAATGGCTCGGCGACACAGCAGGATTTTATCTTGATGAAGGGCAAGTACCCCACAGATCATCTTGGGATTCTCGTAATGAATATGACCGCAGGACGTGCAGACCAGGCGTGGACGAGTGTCGCCTTCGGGGATGGCGTGGGCGGCGGGGCGGCCGCATTGTAAGCAAAAGGACATGATGGTATGATAGGATAAATAGGGTCAGTTTAAATGAAAATAAGTAAAATGACAAATGATTTTATGAATGATAAAGACAGCGTATTTATAGATAAACAAACGGTAAATTTACCAATCACGCACCGCTTTTATACGCTCGCCCAAGCCCTAGCGGACTATCGGGGCGTGGATATTTTGCCTTATACGGATAACAACGAGCTTTTGACGGGGCTGGTGCGTGAGGGTGCGATAAAGCATTATCAAAAATTATTAAATGACAACCCACCCCCACAGGCGTGTGTGCTGATTGTCATCACCGATGAGCCGCGCCCACGCCTTCTTCTCACACGGCGGTCGGCTAGTCTAAATAGCCATGCAGGGGAGGTGTCCTTAGTCGGTGGCAAACGAGATGACACGGACAAAAGCTCGGCAGAAGTTGCCTTGCGTGAGGCGTGCGAGGAGGTGGGTCTTGTTGGGGCGGACGCCCAGATTTTGGGGTATTTGCCGATGCAGATTTCCAAAAAGGGCTTACTGGTTCGTCCTGTGGTCGCCTGCGTGGGGGCGGAGGTGGTGGATAAGCTCGTCCCCAGCGAGGACGAGATAGCTCGGCTGTTTTGGCTACCCTTTGAAGTTCTACAAACCGTCCCTATGGATCGGGCATTTCAAAGAATGCCACCCAACAAAACTGCCAAACTCCACACCCCTGCGTGGGTCTATGACTGCGATGATGACGGTGTGCCTGAGGTGGTGTGGGGGCTGACGGGGCGGATTTTGGCAAGCCTTATGGAGATTGGTTTTGGGGTGCGGTATGCGTGGTATTATAAGGTTGTCTAAAACCTATCCGCCACTTCATCAAATGCCATGATTTGCCCGCCATCAAGTCGCAAAAATAAGGCGGTGGGGTAATTTTCTCTCACATGGTTTTGCAAAAAGCTTAGCGTGTCGGCACTGATGTCGCCATCAGTATCAAAGTGATGGTTAAACACTACCGCAAAGAGTCTAAGCCCCCGAGCGTGTATCGCCTCTAAGGTCAGTAGGGTGTGATTGATGCTACCTAAGCGAGCCGATGTAACCACAATCACAGGATAGTCGTGCGTTTTGATGTAATCTAATGTCAAAAGATGGTTTGTCAAAGGCACAAGTACTCCACCTGCCCCCTCTAACAGCACGGTATCAAATTGACGCTCCAAAAGACGGGTGGCGTGGTCAATTTGGCAAACATCGATGGTTTGATTTTCTAGGCGAGCCGATAAGTGCGGACTGGCAGGCTTGATAAGTGTAATGGGGCAGGTCGTACCATCTTTGTCCACTTCATATAAGTCTATCCCCATCAGCGTGCGATGCGTGATGATGTCATCGGCGATGTTGCCTGTCACGCCTGTTTGTATCAGCTTTTGGGTGATGACCGATTTACCATAATCAAGCAGGTGGCGAGCCAGTACCCCTGTGGCATAAGTTTTGCCGATGTCAGTGTCGATGCCTGTGATGAATAGGGTGGTCATGGCGTGTCTCCGTAAAAATACTCTTTTAAAAGCTCAACCAATTTACCGCACAATAACGCCAAATCCTCATCACTCATCACATACGCAGGCATTAGATACACAAGTTTGCCAAAGGGTCGCACCCAAATGCCGTATTTTGGCAACAGTGCCTGAAAAATGGGCATATTTATCGGCTGCCTCATCTCAATCACGCCTATCGCTCCAAGCACTCGTACGTCCGCCACTTGTTGCCATGATGTTAATGGCGACAGGTGGGCAGAGAGCTTGTCCTGCATGGCACGAGCGACAGTTGGGCTATCCATAGCCAGTACCATATCAATGCTCTTACACGCCACCGCACACGCCAAGGGATTGCCCATGAATGTAGGGCCATGCATGAGAGCAGGGTAGAGGCTGTCATGAATGGTATTTGCCACTTTATCGGTGGTCATGGTTGCCCCAAAGCTCATATAACCGCCCGTCAATGCCTTACCAAGGGTCATGATGTCAGGGCAGATACCTGCGTGATTGACCGCAAACATCGCCCCACTTCGCCCAAAGCCTGTGGCTATCTCATCACAAATCAGTAGCACGTCATAATACTGACAAAGGGCGTGCAGGTGCGACAGATACTCGGGTGAATAAAACCGCATACCACCTGCCCCCTGTACGATCGGCTCGATGATAAACCCTGCCAATCTGTCATGATACCGCCCAAAAAACCTATCCATGTCAAGCCGTGTCTCATCATTCAGTGGCGTATCAAAACCCAAAGGCGGAGACGGCAAAAAATACTGCGTGGGGAGCTGTTTACCGTACATGGCGTGCATACTGTTCACAGGGTCGCATACGCTCATGGCATGCCATGTGTCGCCATGATAGCCCGAGTGCGTGCTGGCAAAGGCGTTTTTGTGGGGCAGACCCCGTGCCAGTTGGTATTGCAGTGCCATTTTTAGGGCGACTTCCACCGCCACACTACCGCTGTCGGCATAGAATATTTTGGTCAAGTTTTTGGGGGTGATGCCCAAAAGTCGCTCGCCAAGCTCAATGGCAGGTGCGTGGGTGAGTCCGCCAAACATCACATGGCCCATCTTGCCAAGCTGTTCTGTCATGGCATGGTTTAGGCGGGGATGGTTGTAGCCGTGAATGCTTGCCCACCATGACGACATACCGTCTATGAGTGGCGTGCCGTCCGCCATGTAGAGCTGTACACCATCAGCATGACTGATGAGATGATTGTCATAGGTAGGTGGCAGGCTGGCATAAGGGTGCCAAAGGTGGGTGCGGTCAAAGCTGATAAGGTCGTCCAAGTCCATAAGTATCATTTTCCAAATTTTAAATCACTTATTATAAAAGATTTTTGGCAAATAAAAAACCGCCCTAGTGAGTTAGGGCGGTTTAGGGTGTGTGAATTACGCTTTTTGGACAGCCAGAGCTTGCAGGGCTTCTGGTGATGACCAAAGACCTTCTAGGTCATAGAATTCGCGAGCCTGCGGGGTCATGATGTGCACCACAACCGCGCCTAGGTCCACCAATGTCCAGTCGCTGTCTTTATCGCCTTCACGGCCCAGTGGCATCAGGCCTGCTTCTTTGGCAGCAGCGCCGAGCTTGTCAGCAAGTGCCTTAACGTGGCGTTTTGAAGTGGCGTTAGCGATGACGATGCGCTCGGCAACTTCGGTCAAATGCTCAACCGTCATTACGGTGATTTCTTTGGCTTTTAGGTCGTCCAGAGCTTCGGTGGCAAGTTTAACTTGCTCATCTAGGCTTAGGTTTTGAGTGTTTTGTTTGTTGGTCATGTGTTTGATCGACTTTCGTGTTGAATAACTGATTATTATAGCATAATTTAGGCATAAATGGCGTGTTTGTCAATATAATCCAGCACCATTTTTGTCAAAAATTGCCTTGCTTCTGGGTTGTGATCTGTAAGCATCTTACGAACCATGGATGATGACATGGCGGTGATGGGCGTGCTGTCTTGATAGATTCTGCCGTTTTGGGGCAAAAATTCACCTAAATCATCCGTTAAATTTTCTAATACTTGATCGGATAAATCACCAACGGGCTTAAAATCACCGCGCATGAACGCCCAAATATTCACAAAATCCAAAATCTCATCGCCGTCTTTCCAAGTAGGTAGGGCGTGTAGACTGTCTTGTCCCATGATAAAAATCAGCCGATCATTGGGGTAAATTTGACGCAGATGACGGGCAGTATTGATGGTATAGACGGGTGGCGTCTGAGTCAGCTCGTGCGTGTCGATGTTAATGGGCGTGCCTTGGGTAGCAAGGTGCAGCATCTCTAGGCGATGAGTATCTGCTGTGGGTTTGCCCTTAAAGGGGTTGCCTGCCGTGGGCAGTAGACTGACATCAATCTGGGCAAATTGACCACGTGGATCATTTTGAATGAATTGGCTAATCGCCTGATGCACGTGTGTCGCCATCTGTAGGTGTGACAGATGTACAGGGTCGAATGAGCCGCCAAGAAAGGCGCGAATGGTCATGGCTGATTGGTTAAATGGATTTGAGTTAGTGTAGCAGAAGTTAGGCAGGGTGGCAAATCAAAGACTGCCCATCAAAATAATTGAAATAATGTCTAAAATAATACTCGCAGAGATTAAACTTATGATATATCATATCTGATTAATTGATAATGATTAATGGTATCATTATATTTTATGGATACTTAAAGCATCCTTTGGCTAAGCTTTGGGTGATTTATGAGCCAACATTCCCAAATCCCTTATATATGCAACAAAGCAAATATTTTGAAGATACACACCCTTGTCCAGATACGCCTTATATGGATATTGTCCTAGAAGAGGGCGATATGTTGTATGTGCCTTGTGGTTGGTGGCATAACCCTTCTCCACTTGGGGAGGAAACGGTGCATTTAGCGATTGGAACATTTCCTGCTTTTGGCTTGGATTATATGGAGTGGCTTTTAAAGAAATTGCCCGATTTTCACGAAATCAGAAAGCCGATGTCAAATTGGCAAAATGATAATGATAATCTAAAAATATTGTCTCAAAAAATAGCCGACTTAATCACCGACCAATCCACCTACAATGAATTTATGCAAGAATTTATTGGTGAAAAACGAGTGGAGAGTAATTTGGCGTTGGAATTGTTGGGCAATGGAAAAATCAATGAATTGCCAATGACTGCTATGTTAAGACTAAATTCCAACCAATCTTATAATGAGAACGATAATTTCATTATAGCAAACGGTGTAAAACTAACATTGGATAATGATTTTAAATCAATTATTCTTTATATTGCCAATCATTCGACCGCCTCTGTGTCAGATATTTTTGATAACTTTAAAGACATAGAGCAAGAAAAATTAATGAATACCTTATATGGATTATGTCTGAACGATATTGTAGAAGTGGTTAGTTATTAACAATGTCTCTATTCCGCCAAGAAACCCTAGATACTCAAAAAACCAACTGGACGGGTACGATTATTCTGACTCGCCCAGTCAGTTTTGCTTTTATTATCAAATGTTTTCATGATAAATTTAAGGCGCTTAATCCAAAAAAATAACAACAAACGGTATATTTTTTATGATGAATCGTATTGTCTTTTTTTTGCATTTGAGTATATTATATCATAATTCATATAAATGAGCATTACTCTTGTTTTTAATCAATATCAGGAACTATATGAAACTGGATTTTAATATGTCGTCTGATGAGTTTAGGCGAGAGGTACTATACCAAAAGCCTAAGCTGTTTAAGGGTGCTGTCAAAAACCTAGACATCACATGGCGACAAATCAATGAATTGTATCAACGAGCCAACCCAATGGACGAGCTTTTTCGTCTGCGTAAAGGCGAGATTGTACCTATCTCTGAATACGTGGAGAGCTTTGATGACACTGGGCGTACTCGCCACCGTTTTATCAAACCCGCCATTTATCACCACCTGAAAAACGGTGCAACGATTGTTTATAATCGCATCAATAATGAGCCTTTTGTTGATGATTTGGCAAAGCAAGTCGCCCAGTTTGTCGATGCATCTACGGTGGTTAGTGGCTATCTTGCTTTTGGTTCGGACGCTTCCTTTAAAAGTCATTGGGATACTCGTGATGTCTTTGCGGTGCAACTCATGGGCAAAAAACATTGGGCGTTATATCAACCCAATTTTGAAAGTCCCTTATACATGCAGCAATCCAAAGATGTCGATGTGCCAGAACCGACCATACCCGACATGGAAGTGGTCTTGGAGGCTGGCGATGTGCTGTATATCCCTCGAGGGTGGTGGCACAACCCTGTACCGATGGGCTGTGAAACTTTTCATTTGGCAATCGGCACTTTTGCCCCAACAGGCTATGACTACATGGAATGGCTTACCAAGCAAATGCCCAACATCTTACCATTGCGTTATAACTTATCTGATTGGGAAACCGACAAAAACAACATCGCCCAAGCCTGCACCCAACTATCTGCCATGATGACCGACCCTATTATGTATGATAGGTTCATGCAGGAATTTTTGGGTAATCATCGCCTAGATACTCGCTTTAATATGGAGTTGTTTGGCAATCCCAACAATGATAAGTTGCCACCAGAAAGTAGACTTAGCCTCAATGTGGTAGACATACGCACATTGGATAAAGGCTATCTGATTTCAAATGGCACCAAGATTAATGTGGATGAGCTGAGTAAAAAATTCATCAACATCATCATTAATCACCAACCCATTGCTTTATCGGAAGTATTAACACATTTTGATAAGGCACAACATGAACACATTCAAAAACTTGCTTATGATTTGGCGAATTTTGATATTATGGATGTCCTAAGATAGGTAAAATTATTATTCAACAAATATTGTATTTACAAACTGCATAGGCAAAGTATATAGTTATGATTATTGAAGGTTGGTTAAAGACATATTTAACAATTATTTCTTTTATTTGTATTGTTACACTACTTATAAAGGAAAACACCGTAAAACCACTTGATAATAAACATGTGGAAACATGCAGGGTTATTGTTGGAGTTTCTTTTTTTCTAATGGCAATTCCTTTATTTCCACTATTTTTTCTACAAATATATAGAATGTTTTTTAATTTTTCTTAACCATTGGAGAATGTTATGCGTGAATTGTCTATTCATGAATTGTCTTTTGTGTCAGGTGCTGGATGGCTTAGACCATTGGTAGAAGGAGCGAAAGCACTTGCTAAAAATCCAGTAGCTCAAGGCGGTGCAACTGGTGGTGCAACATACGTTGCCAGCAATGTAGCCGCTGGCAATGATATGACAGTAGCAGGAGCAACTGGTTCTACCGTTGCAGGTATGTTTGGTGTTAGATTTGGTGGCAAATTTAGTGCCGCTTTTGCAGGTGCGACGGCAGGTGGATTAGCTGAAAGAAGTGTTAATGGTGTCAATACCATACTTAGACCAGATGATAAAAATCAGGACAAATCAGGCAATTACTACGGTCATTAGTTAAGTCATTTTATGCCCAACTTATTCCGCCAAGAAGCCCTAGATGCTCAAAAAACGAACTGGACGGGACGATTATTCTTACCCGTCCAGTTAGCTTTACCTTTCTTACTTTTTGTGCTTTGTTAATTGGTTTGGTATTGGTTGCTTTTTTGATTTGGGGCGACTATACCAAACGAAGCACAGTAAAGGGTCAGCTTATCCCAGAGCGGGGACTGATATATAGCCATAGCCCTACAAGTGGCGTGATAATAGAAAATTATGCCTATGATGGTAAAGTTGTAAAAAAGGGCGAATTGCTATATAAAATCTCTACTGCCCATTATGGCGAAAATGGCAATACTCAAAAGGCGATTGGCGAACAGTTGGCTATCAAAAATGAATTAATAAAAAGTCAAATCTTACCACCAAACAATCTAATGAAAATGAACTGCGAGCAATTTTGACTGGTATAGACAGATTAAAATCAGACCAAGAAAAATTGATTGCTCAAATCAAATTGCAAGAAACCCAAGTGCAATTAGCCTTTGATAATCTAAATCGCTATAAAGAGGTGCAATTGATTGATGGTGTATCGGCTACCGATGTTAATCATCGCCAAATGGAATACAATGCTCAAAATGAACAACTAAATACGCTAAATAGAGAACTCAATAATCTCATTCAACAAATCAAAGAGCAAGAAATTACGCTCAATAGAACCAAGCAATTACACAAATCCACTATTGGACAATTGCAACAATCTTTGTCTGATAATGTTCAATCTAATATCCAAAACAAAGCAAATGAAATTATTGCCATTTATTCTCCGATTGATGGGGTGATTAGCAATACGCATATTAAAATTGGACAGTATATTGATAGTTCAAAGCCATTATTAACGCTACTGCCAAATAACCATCATATCATTGCCGAAATGTATGTACCAAGTCGTGCCATTGGTTTTGTCAAAACTGGTGATGAGGTACTGCTCCGCTATCAAGCCTATCCCTATCAAAAATTTGGACACGCCAATGCACAAATCATCTCGGTAGCAAAAACCGCCTTAGCAGGACAAAACATCCAAAGCATTGGCATTGTGTCACAAAACGAGCAAATGACTAATGAACCTTTATACATTGTACGTGCAAAATTAGAAAAGCAAACGATAAAAGCCTATGGCAATGACCTGCCCTTACAAGTGGGTATGACATTAGAGGGTGATATATTGCACGAAACTAGGAAGCTCTATGAGTGGGTATTGGAGCCTTTATATAGCATTACTGGCAAAATCTAATCAAGCATTTATTGTCGTTGGGTGCGTGGCACCTTTTTTATTTTTTAATGATGGATGGTTATGAATTACTGGGAAAATATTTCTTTGGGTTTTGGGCATAAATTGCCTGTAATATTGCAAACCGAAAATTCCGAATGCGGATTGGCGTGCATTGCAATGATTGCTCATTATTATGGTTATCATACGGATTTGTTTAGTTTAAGACAAAAATATCCCATTTCACAAAAGGGTGCAACGCTACACACCCTAATTAAAATTTGCCAACAAATAAAATTAAACACTCGTCCTTTAAAGTTAGAATTAGATGAATTAAAAGAACTGCGTACGCCTTGTGTTTTACATTGGGATTTAAATCATTTTGTGGTATTAAAATCTGTTGGCTTAAATAAAATTACCATCATTGACCCTGCAGTCGGTCTTAGAGTATTAGAATTAAAAGAAGTTTCCAAGCATTTTACAGGCATTGCCTTAGAGATATGGGCGGATAATTATTTTGAGAAAAAAGAAGAAAAAACACAAATCAAAATTTTTAAACTCTTTGGTGAAATTAAAGGACTATGGAAATCGTTAAATCAGATTTTAATTTTAGCCATTATATTAGAAATATTTGCTTTAACCAGCCCCTTTTTTATGCAATGGGTAATTGACCACGCCATCGTATCGGCTGATTTAAATTTATTAACCACACTTGTGATTGGTTTTGGCTTGTTAATGTTTTTAACACAACTGATTAGTTTATTACAAGCGTGGATTGTGATGTATTTAGCAACCACCTTAAATGTGCAATGGAAAGCCAATATTTTTAATCATTTAATTCATTTGCCAAGTTCATTTTTTCAAAAAAGGCATTTGGGCGATATTATTTCTCGTTTTGGCTCTATTGACAGCATTCAGTCTACTTTAACCACAAGTTTTTTAACCGCCATTTTGGACGGTTTAATGACGATTTTTACCTTAATTTTGATGTTTTTTTATAGTCCAACTTTGGCTTGGATTGCCATTGGTGCAATGGCGATTTATGGCACTTTAAGATGGGCTTGGTATATGCCACTTAGACGAGCCAGCGAAGAAGCCATTATTCATAGTGCCAAGCAAAGCAGTCATTTTATGGAAACAATGCGGGGCATTCGGGCGATTAAACGATTTGACAAACAAACTTTACGCCAAAACACCTGGCAAGCTTTATTCGTTAATCAAATCAATGCAGGATTAAAAACGCAAAAATTAGGTTTGGCATTCGGTTTTTTTAATGGCATTGTTTTTGGATTGGAAAATCTGATTATTATTTATTTAGGGGCAAGCTATGTGATAGATGGTACGTTTACTGTTGGGATTTTGATGGCATTCATTGCTTATAAAAATCAATTTGGTGGACGAGTCAGTAGTTTGATTGATAAATTTGTAGAAGTGAAAATGCTGTCTTTACATGCCGAAAGACTTGCTGATATTGTTTTGACCGAAAAAGAAAATCAAGAATTTATATTATATTAACCAAAAATTGAACAATATGACATTGAAGTGAAAAATCTATCATTTAAATATAGTGATGATGAGCCAAATATTATTGAAAATTTAAGTTTTTATATCAAAGAAAATTCATCAGTTGCGATTGTTGGAGCAACTGGTTGTGGTAAAAGCACCTTAATGAGTTTATTATTAGGCGAATTAACCACCAATAGTGGCGAAATTAAAATTGCAGGGAAATTAATTAAAACCATGAATGATGTCAATGCCTTAAACTGTGTGGCGTGTGTCAGTCAAGATGATGTATTATTTGCAGGTAGTTTATTGGAAAATATCAGCTTTTTTGATGATAAATTGGATAGAGAATGGGCAGAACAATGTGCCAAAATGGTTGGCATTCACGATGAAATTATGGCAATGCCGATGAATTATCAAACCTTAGTAGGAGATATGGGGAGTGTGTTATCAGGTGGACAAAAACAGCGAATATTTATCGCACGGGCTTTGTATCAAAAACCGAAAATTTTATTAATGGACGAAGCAACCAGTCATTTAAATGTTGAAAAAGAACAAGAAATTAATGAAATGATTAAATCTTTAAATATCACAAGAATAATGATTGCCCATCGCCCAGAGACGATAGCGAGTGCAGATAGAGTAATTTGCCTAAATAAAATCTAAGCGTACTTTAAAAAGCGTGCCATTTGCCCCATTATGTTTTATCATATGATTGAAACATAAAAGACGAACAATAAGGCAAAAACCCATGGCACACGAATACATCAGCATCAAAGGGGCAAAAACCCATAACCTAAAAGACATCGATGTCGATATTCCACGAGACAAGTTAGTCGTGATTACAGGTTTATCAGGTTCGGGCAAATCATCGTTGGCTTTTGATACGCTCTACGCCGAAGGGCAAAGACGTTATGTGGAGAGCTTGTCTGCTTATGCTCGCCAGTTTCTAAGTCAAATGGAAAAGCCTGATGTAGATAGCATTGAAGGCTTATCCCCTGCCATTGCCATTGAACAAAAATCAACCAACCACAACCCTCGCTCCACCGTCGGCACGATTACCGAAGTGTATGATTATTTGCGTTTGCTATTTGCTCGTGTCGGCACGCCCCATTGCCCCGAGCATGGTTTACCCATGGTCGCCCAGACGGTGAGCGAAATGGTGGACGACATTCTTGCCAAACCTGACGGCACACGGCTCATGCTCCTTGCCCCTGTCGTGCGTGAGCGTAAGGGCGAGCATATCGCCCTATTGGAGAGCTTACAGGCACAGGGCTTTACCAAAGTTCGCATTGACGGGGCAGTCTATGACATGGACGAGTTGCCAACCCTTGCCAAAACGCACAAACACACCATAGATGTAGTGGTGGATAGATTTAAGGTGCGAGATGATTTGGGAAACCGAGTGGCGGAGAGTTTGGAGACCACGTTACGCCTAGGCTCGGACATTGCCATTTTGCACAACATGGACGATGAGAGCGAGACGGTGCTGTCCGCCAAGCACTCTTGCCCTGCCTGTGATAGGGCGGTGAGTGAGTTAGAGCCACGCCTGTTTAGCTTTAACAATCCCGCTGGGGCGTGTCCGTCCTGCGATGGGCTTGGTAAACGCCAGTATTTCTCTGCCGAACGTATCGTTACCGAACCTGCCAAATCCTTAAATCAAGGGGCGATACACGGTTGGGACAAACGCCATGCGTATTATTTTGGGCTATTGACAACCGTTTGCACGCATTTTGGTATTGATATGGATAAGCCGTGGCAAGACTTAACCAAAAAAGAGCAAACTATCATTTTAAACGGTTCGGGCAAAGAAAAACTGACCTTTAATTTTACCGATGAGCGTGGGCGTAAAACAACCAAAACCTTGCCATTTGAAGGGATTTTACCGTACCTAGAACGCCGTTATCACAGCACCACCAGTAGCATCGTGCGAGATGAGCTTGCCCAATATTTATCCGATACGACTTGTAACGTGTGTCATGGTGTTCGCCTAAATGACATCGCCCGTAACGTCAAAGTGGACGGACGGGGCGTGGGCGACATCATTGCCCTGCCGATAGGGCAAGCGTGGGAATATTATGAAAACCTGCACATTGGCGGACACAAAGGCGAAGTGGCGGATAAGATTTTTAAAGAAATCCGTGAGCGTTTGGGCTTTTTGACCAAAGTGGGGCTAGAATATTTGACCCTTGCCCGCTCTGCCGAGACGTTATCGGGCGGAGAAGCCCAGCGTATCAGGCTAGCCAGCCAAATCGGGGCAGGGCTTATGGGGGTTATGTATGTGCTTGACGAGCCGTCCATTGGCTTGCACCAACGAGACAATGACCGCCTGTTATCCACGCTGACGCACCTGCGAGACCTAGGCAACACCGTCATTGTCGTGGAGCATGACGAAGACGCCATTCGCACCGCTGACCATATTATTGATATTGGCGTGGGGGCAGGCGTGCATGGGGGACGTGTGATTGCCACAGGGACGGCGGACGAGATTGCCAAAAATGATGATTCATTAACAGGGCAATATTTATCTGGCAAAAAACGCATTGAAATTCCCAAAATCCGCCACAGTGCCAAGACAGGCGAGATTAAAAAAGGCAAAAAAACCATTACCGAACCCCTATATATCCGCCTAGACGGAGCCAAGGGCAATAATCTAAAAAATGTAAACCTAGCCATCCCAATCGGCGTGATGACCTGTATCACAGGCGTATCAGGCTCAGGCAAATCCACGCTCATCAACCGCACGCTCATGCCCCTTGCCGCCACACACCTAAACAACGCAACTACGCTCGCGCCTGAGCCTTATGACAAAATCACAGGGCTTGAACACCTTGATAAAATGGTGGACATAGACCAAAGTCCAATCGGTCGCACGCCACGCTCCAACCCTGCCACTTATACGGGCGTGTTTACGCTCATCAGAGACCTATTTACCCAAACCCCTGAAGCTCGGGCAAGGGGCTATAAGGCAGGGCGGTTCAGCTTTAACGTCAAGGGCGGTCGCTGTGAAGCCTGTCAAGGGGACGGCATGATAAAGGTGGAAATGCACTTTTTGCCCGATATGTATGTGCCGTGCGATGTCTGTGCAGGCAGTCGCTACAACCGTGAGACCTTAGAAGTCCACTACAAGGGCAAATCCATATCGGACGTGCTTGCCATGACGGTAGAAGATGCGTTGGCGTTTTTTGAAGCAATCCCTGCCATTCATCGCAAATTAGAAGCCCTGATGCAGGTGGGCTTGGGCTACATCACGCTTGGGCAATCCGCCACGACATTGTCAGGGGGCGAAGCACAGCGAGTTAAGCTCGCCAAAGAGCTTGCCAAACGAGACACAGGGCAAACCCTTTATATCCTAGATGAGCCGACCACAGGACTGCATTTTCATGACATTGCCAAACTCTTGGATATTTTGCACACTCTACGAGACAAGGGCAACACGGTGGTGGTGATTGAGCATAATTTGGACGTCATCAAGACGGCTGACCATATCGTGGATTTGGGCTATGAGGGCGGAGATGGTGGCGGTCAGATTGTGGCGGTGGGTACGCCTGAGATGGTGGCACAGGACGAGCGGTCGCATACAGGGCGGTTTTTAAAGCCGATGCTTGGTATGTAGAATTGGGATAAAAAATATCGAACAGACCGCTCATCTTGGGCGGTTTTTTCGTTCGTCGGCATTCTTTATAAATTATGTTATAATATAACTATATGAATTTTATGGATTTTTTTATGAAATGCACTTGCATTAGTGGATGATTTTTTGCATAATTGAGTTGCCAGATGTGCACTTTTTGTACAACAAAACGGCAAAGGTGCTTTTGGTATGTCAATCATTGAAGAACAATAGGAGGTTGTAATGAAAATGAAAGCTGCCATCGTCAATGCAAATGCTCAATGCTGTGTTGAAGTGGTTGAAAAAGACATTCGCCCGTTGGCATATAATGAGGCATTGGTTGAGGTTGAGTATTGTGGCGTGTGTCATACCGACCTGCATGTCGCTGCTGGTGATTATGGCGATAAAGAGGGTGTTGTGCTGGGACATGAAGGCATCGGCATCGTCAAAGAAATCGCTGATGGCGTGCAGGCGTTGAAAGTTGGCGACCGTGTGAGCATCGCATGGATGTGGAAGAGCTGCGGTGCTTGTGAATACTGCAACACAGGGCGTGAGACGCTATGCCGCAATGTACTAAACGCAGGCTATACGGTCGATGGTGGTATGGCGACACATTGTATCGTCAATGCCGACTATGCGGTCAAAGTGCCAGACGGACTAGACCCAGCCCAAGCGTCCAGCATCACCTGTGCAGGGGTTACCACCTATAAAGGCATCAAGGTGTCAGGCGTGCGTCCAGGTCAGTGGATTGCCATCTATGGTGCAGGCGGTCTGGGTAATTTGGGTGTACAGTATGCCAAAAAAGTTTTTGGGGCTCATGTGGTCGCCATTGACATCAATGATGAAAAACTGCAATTCGCCAAAGAAGTGGGGGCGGATTTGACCATCAACCCAAATAAAGAAGACGCTGCCAAAGTCCTACAAGATAAGGTGGGCGGTGTTCATGCAGCGGTCGTAACTGCCGTCTCAAAGGCTGCCTTTAATTCAGCGGTTGATGCTGTGCGAGCAGGCGGACGAGTGGTGGCGATTGGTCTGCCGCCTGAGAGTATGGATTTGTCCATCCCACGCATCGTGCTAGACGGCATCGAAGTGGTCGGCTCGCTGGTCGGCACTCGTAAAGATTTAGAAGAAGCATTCCAATTTGGTGCTGAAGGTCTGGTTGTGCCAAAAGTACAGCTTCGAGCCTTAGACGAAGTGCAAGAGATTTTCCAAGAGATGTATGATGGCAAAATCACAGGACGCATGGTGATTGACATGAAGCAGTGCTGTCATCATCACTAGATGATGATTTGTCAATCAACAAAAATCGCTCGGGAAGGTCTGGGCGATTTTTTATTTGGGCATCAGCAAGGCGAATATCTATAAGTTAATACAAAAAAGACTGGTATTTTTTATAAATTTTCGTTAAAGTAGGCATACAGACTTAGTTGAATAACAAGAGCGGTCTGTAATGGTCAAATTTTATGTCAGTGAATAGAGTAAATTATGAGTAGTGTAAATAAAGTCATCATCGTCGGTCGCTTGGGCAATGATCCAGAAGTGCGTGCCTTTCAAAATGGCGGCGGCGTAACCAACATTTCGGTAGCGACCAGTGAGCGTTGGACGGATAAGAACACAGGCGAGCGTAAAGAGCAGACAGAGTGGCACCGCATCAGCCTATTTAACCGCTTGGGCGAGATTGCCGCTCAATACCTACGCAAAGGCAGCATGGTCTATATCGAAGGCAGCCTGCAAACTCGCAAATACACAGACGCTCAGGGCATTGAGCGATACAGCACCGAGATTCGTGCATCAGAGATGCGTATGCTTAGCTCAAACAATGAGCAGGGCGGTGGCTATGGCAACCAAGGTGGCAATTACGGCAATAATTTTGGTGGTTATCAAAACCAGAATAACCAACAATGGGGCAATAACCAGAACCGCAGTTTTAATCAAAACCAAGGCTATCAGCAGGGTCAAGGTTTTAATGATTATAATCAGGGCGGTCAAGACGGCTTTGGTCGTCATCAAGGTGGTAACTTCGGTCAAAACCCGAACACGCA
Source organism: Moraxella ovis (assembly GCF_900453105.1). Taxonomy (NCBI): domain Bacteria; kingdom Pseudomonadati; phylum Pseudomonadota; class Gammaproteobacteria; order Moraxellales; family Moraxellaceae; genus Moraxella; species Moraxella ovis. Next base: position 1,842,149 of record NZ_UGPW01000001.1, on the reverse strand, counting down.
AATTCAAAATGGCTTTGCTGGCCAAGCCCCTGCCCAGTCGCCTAGACCAACTCAGAACAACATGGCGAATAATAACTCATTTGGCGCACCATCTGCAGCACTAAAAGCAGAATCTGCGCCACCTGCAGCCAAGCCTGCAGCGTCAAATGTTGAAGATGATGACATCCCATTCTAAGTTGGCTTTAGAAATTTAAGCCAAACAAAAAACAGTCCTTAGCGGACTGTTTTTTGTTTATTATGGTTATGATTTGGCTGATGAATTGATAAATATCAAGCCTAAAAATCAAGCAAATACCTACCCCTACCCCCTTAGTATTATCCCCCTAGCCGTCAAGTTAATACCTTAATTTGGCGGTTTTCTTTATAGTAAGCTCATCAATTTAGCCAAAAACTTTTTAAGTTTAGCCAACCCACAAGGGGGATTTATGAGCCATTTATTAGACCAATTTCGTTTTTTTAAGAAAAAAACGGGCGAATACGCTGACGGACACGGCGAGATTCGTGATGAAAATCGTGATTGGGAGAACAGCTATCGCAGTCGTTGGCAGTTTGACAAAATCGTCCGCTCAACTCATGGCGTGAACTGTACAGGCTCATGCTCATGGAAAATCTATGTCAAAAACGGACTGGTAACGTGGGAGACTCAGCAAACCGACTACCCACGTACACGTCCAGACCTACCCAACCACGAACCTCGTGGCTGTCCCCGTGGTGCGTCTTATAGTTGGTATATGTACTCTGCCAACCGTGTCAAATACCCCAAAGTGCGTAAGCCATTGCTAAAACTTTGGCGTGAAGCCAAGGCAGTCCACAAAAACCCTGTGGACGCATGGGCAAGTATCGTAACTGACCCAACCAAGACCGAGCAGTACAAATCCAAGCGTGGCATGGGAGGCTTTGTCCGCTCGTCATGGAATGAAGTGGTGGAAATCATCGCTGCTGCCAACATCTACACCGCCAAGACCTTTGGTCCTGACCGTATCATTGGCTTCTCACCCATTCCTGCCATGAGTATGATTAGCTATGCCGCTGGCTCTCGCTATTTGTCGCTTATCGGTGGGGTGTGTTTGTCGTTTTATGATTGGTATTGCGATTTGCCACCAGCATCTCCGATGACTTGGGGTGAGCAGACAGACGTGCCAGAAGCTGCCGACTGGTACAACTCTGACTACATCATCGCATGGGGGTCAAACGTACCGCAGACCCGTACCCCTGACGCTCACTTTTTTACCGAAGTGCGTTATAAAGGCACAAAAACTGTCGCCATCACCCCTGACTATGCTGAGATTGCCAAGCTGTGCGACCTATGGCTAAACCCAAAACAAGGCACAGATGCCGCTCTTGCTCAGGCGTTTTGTCATGTGATTATCAAAGACTTTTATCTAAAAAATCCAAGTGCCTACTTTACCGACTATGCCAAACGCTACACCGATTTGCCCATGCTTGTCATGGTCGAAGGCGAAGGGCAATCGGCACGAGCAGGGCGGTTTTTGCGTGCGTCTGACTTGGTGGACAACCTAGGTCAAGACAACAACCCCGAATGGAAAACCATCGCCATCAATAATAATGGCGAGTTGGTGTCGCCTTATGGGGCGATTGGCTACCGTTGGGGCGAGAGCGGTCGCTGGAACTTGGAGAGTAAAGAAGGTAGAAACAACACAGACGTGGATTTGGCTTTGACCCTAAAAGGCTCAGGCGAGACGGCAACGGTTGGCATGGACTACTTTGGCGGTGATGAACACCCTTACTTTACCGCCGCCGAAGGGGATAATATCCAGTACAAAAATGTGCCTTGCAAAACGCTTACACTAGCCAATGGCGAAACAGTCAAAGTGGTAACAGTCTTTGATTTAATGCTTGCCAATCTTGGCGTGGACAATGGCGTGGGCGGTCAGCACGTAACTGATGATTATAATGATGAAACCGTGGCAGGCACGCCTGCTTGGCAAGAGAAAATCACAGGCGTAAGCCGTGAAAAAGTCATTCAAATCGCTCGTGAATTTGCCGACAATGCCGACAAGACTCATGGCAAATCGATGGTCATCATTGGGGCAGGCATGAACCACTGGTATCACATGGACATGAACTACCGCGGCGTTATCAATATGCTTATGCTGTGTGGCTGTATCGGTCAGTCAGGGGGCGGTTGGGCTCATTATGTCGGTCAAGAAAAACTAAGACCGCAGACAGGCTGGGCTCCTGTTGCCTTTGCCTTAGACTGGCACAGACCGCCACGCCACATGAATGGCACGAGCTTCTTTTATAACCATAGCTCACAATGGCGACACGAAAAAGTCTCGGCTCATGAGATTTTGTCGCCCCACGCTGACAAATCACAGTTCCCTGAGCATATGCTTGATTACAACGTGCGTGCCGAACGAGCAGGCTGGCTACCGTCCGCCCCACAGCTTAACATGAACCCCTTGGAGCTTGGTCGTCTTGCCAAGTCATCAGGGCAGGATATTGAGAGCTATGTCGTGGACAATCTGGCAAGTGGCAAAGTGCGTTTTGCTGCCGAGTCGCCTGACAATCCTGCCAACTTCCCAAGAAATCTATTTATCTGGCGGTCAAACCTGCTTGGCTCATCGGGCAAGGGGCATGAATATATGCTTCACTACCTACTAGGCGCCAAGCACGGTATCCTAGGCGAAGAGACCATTCATGACGGCATTCGCCCAACTGAGATTGACTTTGAGCCAAATGGGGCAACGGGCAAACTTGACCTTGTTACCACGCTTGATTTTAGAATGTCGTCCACCTGTCTGTACTCAGACATCGTGCTACCGACTGCCACATGGTACGAAAAAGACGACCTGAACACGTCTGATATGCACCCCTTTATCCACCCATTGACCGCTGCCACCGACCCTGCGTGGGAGTCCAAGACGGACTGGGAGATTTATAAGCTTATCGCCCAAAAATTCTCCGAGCTGTCAGTCGGTCATCTTGGCGTGGAAACAGACATTGTAACCTTGCCCATGCAGCACGATTCAGAGGGCGAGCTTGCCCAGCCCTTTGGCGGAACCGACTGGAAAACCCAAGGCGTACGCCCAGTCCCTGGTAAGAACTGCCCACACATCAAAGTCGTGGAGCGTGATTATCCGTCCACTTATGCCAAATTTACATCGCTTGGCACGCTCATGGATAAGCTCGGCAACGGCTCCAAAGGTATCACATGGGACACCAAAGAAGAAGTCAAACTACTTGGCGAGCTAAACTACACCGTTACCGAAGACAACGCGGCTCACGGTCGCCCACGCATTAATACCGCCGTGGATGCTGCTGAGACGGTACTCATGCTCGCCCCTGAGACCAACGGACACGTGGCGGTCAAGGCATGGGCGGACTTGTCAAGCAATACAGGACGAGACCACACGCACCTTGCCAAATCGTCCGAGCATGAAAAAATCCGTTTCCGTGATATTGTCGCTCAGCCCCGTAAGATTATCTCATCCCCAACTTGGTCGGGGCTAGAATCCGAAAAGGTGAGCTACAACGCAGGCTACACCAACGTGCATGAGCTCATCCCTTGGCGTACCATCACAGGTCGTCAGCAGTTCTACCAAGACCACCCTTGGATGCAGGCCTTTGGCGAGCAGTTGCAACAATACCGTCCGCCAATTGACACAAGAGCGACTGACGAGCTAAAACGCTATAAGTCAAACGGCAACAAAGAGATTGTACTAAACTTCCTAACGCCACACCAAAAATGGGGCATTCACAGTACTTACTCTGAGAACCTGCTCATGCTAACGCTGTCCCGTGGTGGTCCTATCGTGTGGATGAGTGAGATTGATGCCAAAAAAGCAGGTATCGAAGACAACGACTGGATTGAAGTCTTTAACCACAACGGCACCATCACCGCCCGTGCGGTCGTCTCTCAGCGTGTCAAAGAAGGTATGACGATGATGTATCACGCCCAAGAAAAGCTTGTGAACATCCCTGGTTCTGAAAACTCAGGCACCCGCGGTGGTATTCACAACTCAGTAACTCGGGCAATTCTAAAACCCACGCACATGATTGGCGGTTATGCCCAGCAAGCGTACGGCTTTAACTACTATGGTACGGTCGGCTGTAACCGTGATGAATTCGTGGTGGTGCGTAAGATGGCGAACATCGATTGGCTAGAAGGCAAGCCTGATGACAGTCTGCCACGTCCATTGCCTACTACTTTGGACTGATAAACCGCCCTGTTTATCCCTTTTGGTAGGATAGCAAGCCTTTGACAAAAGGGATAAACTAAACCAAATTTTGACCTACCGATGTTCTTTTAAATTAATTAAAAAGAACTAGGCATAAGGGGAATCCTATGAAAATTCGCTCACAAGTTGGCATGGTGTTAAACCTTGATAAATGTATCGGTTGCCACACCTGCTCTGTTACCTGCAAAAACGTCTGGACAAGCCGTGAAGGCATGGAATACGCATGGTTTAACAATGTAGAGTCCAAGCCTGGTATCGGCTACCCCAAAGAGTGGGAAAACCAAGAAAAATGGAAGGGGGGTTGGATTCGTAATGCCAACGGCTCCATCAACCCACGCATTGGCGGTAAATTCCGTGTGCTTGCCAATATCTTTGCCAACCCTGATTTGCCAACGCTTGACGACTATTATGAGCCGTTTGACTTTGACTATCAGCACCTGCACACCGCCCCATTAGGCGACCATCAGCCGATTGCACGCCCACGCTCGCTCATCACAGGCAAGCGTATCCAAAAAATCGAATGGGGACCAAACTGGGAAGAAATCCTAGGCTCTGAATTTGCCAAACGCCGTGCCGATAAGAACTTTGACCAAGTCCAAGCCGACATTTATGGTGAGTACGAAAACACCTTTATGATGTACTTACCACGCTTGTGCGAGCATTGCCTTAACCCAACGTGTGTGGCGTCGTGTCCATCGGGAGCGATTTATAAGCGTGAAGAAGATGGCATTGTGCTTATCGACCAAGACAAATGCCGTGGCTGGCGTATGTGTATCTCGGGCTGTCCTTATAAGAAGATTTATTATAACTGGAAATCAGGCAAATCCGAAAAATGTATTTTCTGCTATCCACGCATTGAGTCAGGTCAGCCAACCATCTGTTCTGAGACGTGTGTGGGGCGTATTCGCTATCTTGGCGTGCTTTTGTATGATGCCGACAAAATCAAAGAAGCCGCCAGCACCCCGAACGAAAAAGATTTGTACAAAGCCCAGCTTGATGTGTTCTTAGACCCCAATGACCCTGCCGTCATTGAGCAAGCTCTAAAAGACGGCGTGCCGATGAGTGTCATCGAGGCCGCCCAAAAATCACCTGTGTACAAACTGGCGATGGATTGGCAACTTGCCTTGCCTTTGCACCCAGAATATCGCACCTTGCCGATGGTATGGTATGTGCCACCGCTATCGCCAATCCAAAATGCTGCACAAGCGGGCAAAGTGGGCATGGACGGGCTTATCCCTGATGTGGATAGTCTGCGTATCCCTGTCAAATACCTTGCCAATATGTTGACCGCTGGCGATGAAGTGCCTGTCAAACTTGCCCTAAAACGTCTGCTTGCCATGCGTTCTTATAAGCGTATGCAACTTGTCGATAAGGTTGAAAGCCAAGCGGTGCTTGATGACGTGGGCTTGACCAAACACCAAGTCGAAGAGATGTACCGCTATTTGGCAATCGCCAACTACGAAGACCGCTTTGTCATTCCGACCGCTCACCGTGAAGAGGCGTTGTCTGATGCCTTTGCCGACAAAAACGGCTGTGGCTTTACTTTTGGTAATGGCTGTACAGGCGGTAATGATGTCAGTATGTTCGGTCAGCGTAAGTCCAATCGCCGTGAGATGATTGAGACCGTGCAGACGTGGGACAACTGATGGGGGCTAGTATGAATCATCTTGATTTTAAATTATTAAAAGTGATAAGCCTGCTTATGGATTATCCGTCTGATGAGTTGTTTGCCGATGATACGCTAGATACGTGCAAAGACATTGTGGCAACATCAAAGCTCATCAGCCCCGAGGTTCGCCAAGAGATTAACGCCTTTGTTGATGAGTTATCAAGCAAAGGCTTGATTGAGGCTCAGTCGGCGTATGACAGTCTGTTTGAGCGTGGGCGTTCGTTGTCGCTTTGGCTATTTGAACACGTGCATGGTGAGAGCCGAGACCGTGGGCAGGCGATGGTGGATTTGATGGGGCAGTATGAACAGGTGGGCTTTGCCATTGATGTCAAAGAATTGCCCGACTATTTGCCCATGTATCTAGAATTTTTGTCTTATAAGGCAGGCTTTGCAGATGACGTTGAGATTCGCATGGAGATTGCTGATGTTAGCCACATCATCGCTCTACTGGGGGCGAGACTGGTGGACAAAGGCAGTAGTTATGCTGGGCTGTTTAAGGCGTTATTGCAAATTGCAGGCAAGCCTTTGACTGTCATTGATGATGAGCTTGCCAAGATGGGCAAAGACAAGGTAGATGATACGACTTTTGATGCCATTGACAAAGAATGGGAAGAAGAAGCCGTGGACTTTTTGGCGGCAAAGCAAGAAGAACGCTGTCCGTCAAGCCAAACCGACATTCGCATTGCCGAGACCTTGGCAAGACAAGCCCAAAAGACAAGCGAAATCCCTGTGCATTGGGTGGATTTTAAAACCAATAAAAACGCTGACGAAGGAGTGTTATCATGATAGCAGCAGCAATCACAGCAACGACCCCCGAGAATTGGCTTCATGTCTTTTTGTTCGGTATTTATCCTTATATCGCCTTGACGGTGTGTATTTTGGGCTGTTGGGCGAGATTCGATCTATCGCAGTACACATGGCGTGCAGGCTCAAGCCAAATGCTGTCTGATGGTTATATGCGTGTGGCGAGCAACTTATTCCACGTTGGTATCATCGTGGTGTTATTGGGGCATTTCTTTGGTATGATGACGCCGCATTTCGTCTATGAGCGTATCATTACCGCACCTCAGAAGCAGCTTCTGGCGGTCATCGTCGGTGGTATCGCAGGCGTAATGTGTCTGATCGGTCTGCTGATGCTGATCTGGCGACGCTTTACCGATGCGCGTGTCAGCCATACTTCGACGTTCAGCGATAAGATGCTACTTGTCATTATCCTTGTGCAGCTTTTGATGGGTCTGGGTACGATTTTTTCTTATCCTGAACACAAAGATGGCGCGCTCATGGTATCACTGGCAGGCTGGGCGCAGAACCTTGTGATCTTAAGACCTGTCTATGCAGCATCTTTGGTACAAGATGCCGGACTGATCTATAAGCTGCACATGTTCCTAGGAACAACGCTGATCCTATTGGTGCCGTTCACGCGTCTGATTCACATTATCTCAGCACCAATCTGGTACTTGGGTAGACGTTGTCAGATCGTTCGTCAAAAAACGTCGCAGTAACCCAAAAGAATAACAATAATAATAAACGACACATCCTTTTCACCGCAAGATTTCCAGCCAGCTTGCGGTGTTTTTTTATGTGCTCAAAATTGATTTTTATCAATCTAAAACCAAAGGAGTATAGCAAATTGTCACAGAAAGGAGAATAATAATCCAAAACCAATCTTAGGGGAATTCCTCATGACTGTCCAAGCCTACAACCCAAAAAATCCAGAGCAAGCACCGGCATCAACGTCTGATTTGGTGCAAGTCCAAGAACCAGCTTCCAAAGCCCATCATGATTTTGAAGATGATGGCATTCGTGTCATGCCAACTTCTGACGACCTAAAGCGCCTATCATCGGATGCTAAGCTTATCGAACGAGCATTGGCTGAAGAAAAATCTAATCACAGCAATCTCATCGCATCATCCAGACAGACTGTGCCTAGCATCTATGTCAATGGCGTGGAGATTAGCGAAAAAGCCATCGGTGAAGAAGTGCAGTATCATCCAGCGAATAGCCAAGATGAGGCGCTGTTCTTATCAGCGCAGGCGCTCGTTATCCGTGAATTATTGCGTCAAGCGGTGCTTGAGGATGAGGAGCTTGCAGGAGAGTGGGAGGTAGATGATGAATTGGCAATCTCAAAACTCATCGCCAAAAATGTCAAAGCCAACACGCCCACCGAAGACAATTGCCGCCAATATTATGAATTTAATAAGTCGGAATTTAGTACGCCACCTGTGATGAACGTGCGCCATATTCTGTTGGCTTGTCCACCAGAAGAAGGCGAAGAGCGCATCGAACTTAAAAAACGCGCTTATGAGATAATTGATGTCATCAAGTCCAGCACCAACCCAGCAGCAGAATTCATCACACTGGCGATGCAACATTCTGCCTGTCCATCTAAGACGGAAGGCGGTGAATTGGGCATCCTACAAAAGGGCGCGACTGTACCTGAATTTGAAAAAGCAGTATTCGCACTACCAATAGGGCTTGCTCCAAGCCCTATTGAGACGCGTTATGGGATGCACGTCGTGGAGGTATTGAGCCGTATGGATGGTAAAGGGCTGTCATTCGATGAGGTGCTACCAATGATTCGCAACCGCTTGGCACAAGAAGCGTTCCATCATGGGCTGATTGATTATCTATACACCCTAAAACAAAATGCCGACATCGTAGGCATTGAGATTGATGTTAATCAAGAAAACGTGTATCGTGGCTAATTATTCAGTAATTCATCCGAATGTGTCATTAATCAAATTCTGGGGAGTCACATGTCCTTAATACCTGTCAAAGACCTAAAACAAGCCATCAGCTTGCGCGCGCATGATCACGCGCAGGCGCACCCACGTCCTGTACACACCTGCCAGCTTGATGATGCGCTGGGATGTATTTTAGCAGAGCAGGTAGTGGCTGATTTTGATGTACCTAGACAGAACCTATCTGCGATGGATGGCTTTGCGCTTGGTGCAGGTTCTGATTTATCAGATCAGACCGCCTTTGAAGTGATTGGCGAGTCTTGCGCAGGTTCGCCATTTACAGGGCAGATTCAGACTAATCAAGCGGTGCGAATCTTTACAGGGGCGGTCGTACCTAGTGATGCTGATACCGTGGTGATGCAGGAGAACACCGATTATCAATCGATTGCGGACTTCCCTTATGCTGTGACGTTAACACAGGTAGCGACGGCGGGGTCGAACATCAGACGACAAGGCGAAGAGATCACTAAGGGTGAAGCTTTACTTGATGTTGGTAAGCGGCTTAACCCTGCAGACATCAGCTTGTTAGCCAGTCTTGGTGTGGCAAGTGTCTTAGTGTGTCAGCCACTGACTGTAGGCGTGATTGCGACAGGAGATGAGCTGGTTGCTGTGGGTGAGAGTCTGCCAAGCCTTGCTAATATTTATAACTCGAACACGCCAACCATTAAGGCGCTACTTGCTCGTCTGCCGGTGCAGGTGCGTGATTATGGCATCATTTTTGATGACCTAGATCAGACCAAGGCAGCAGTACAGCGCGCCATCGATGAATGTGATGTCATCATCTCAAGTGCTGGCGTGTCGGTGGGTGATTATGATTATCTTACTGAAGTTGTCGGTCAGCTCGGTCGGGTGCATCATTATAAGGTGAACATGAAGCCGGGCAAGCCATTTGTATTTGGTGAGTTTCATCGAGCTGATAAACCGGTGCTGTATTTTGGTCTACCGGGCAATCCATTATCCACCATAGTTGGGATGCTACAGTTCGTGCGTCCTGCACTTTGGCAACTGTCAGGGTGTGCCAGTCATGATCTGCCGTACGCCTCGGCAATGCCTGCTGTCTGCCAGACAGACATCACCAAAAAAGGCACGCGCCAAGAATTCCTAAGAGCGGTATTTGTTTTTGATAGTGGTCGATTGAGTGTCAAGCCATTAGGTGCTCAAGATTCCCATCGAGTCAAGCAGATGAGCCATGCCAATTGCTTGCTTGTACTGCCATGTGATTGCACGGGTGTAAAGGCGGGCGATACAGTGATGATTGAGCCTTTTGAATGGTGCTTTGGGTAAATTATACCCAACAAAAAGCCGCACGATTATTATTGTGCGGCGTTTTTATTGCAATTGATACAAATCGCAGCGACCATAGCAGTCGATAATTTACAGTCCGTCATGAATGTGATAAGGTAAAGCTCTAAAGACGCCAACAACTCATGATGGAAGAGCTATGAATAATGCCTTTAAGACTTACCTATTTGTCCCTGCCACGCGTTTGGATCGAGCATCCAAGGCGCTAGATGGCGATGCCGATCATGTCATTATCGATCTAGAGGATGCAGTAGAGGCTTGGAATAAGGATGCGGTAAGATCGTCATTGCAAGAATTCGATAAAGCTGTCAATCAGTCATACTGGCTACGCATCAATGCCGCCCATACCGCTGATTATGCGCATGATGTTGCCATGATTCAGACGCTCGATCATGTGGTAGGCGTGTTATTGCCAAAGGCAGAATCTGCTCTGTCAATCACAGCGCTGCATCAAGCGACCAATCTGCCCATCATCGCGGTCATTGAGACAGCCAAGGGTGTCCTAAATATTGACAGCATGGCCACTGCGACTGGATTGCTGACGATGACTTATGGCTGTCTGGATTTGGCAAAATCGCTTGGCATGACACTTGATACGCCAGCATCTAAGGTGGTATTGGATAGGATTCGTGCTGATTTATTACTGCATTCTGCGGTGAATGAACTTAATGCGCCGATTGAGACGATCTTTGTAGATTTTAATGATGATGACGGCGTAGGTAAATTCGCCAAATTCGCCAAAGATTTTGGTTTTGATGGTCAGCTTGTCATTCACCCTAAGCAGATCGCACCCATTCGCCGCGCCACCGCCCACGATGATGCGATGCTTGGCTTTGCCAAGGCGGTGTTAGATCATCACGAGGCGACAGGTGAGGCGGTGTTCTCTGTGCAGGGCAGGATGGTTGATCTGCCTGTCATCGAATGGGCGAGAGGAGTTCTTGAGCGTTAATTATTACGCCTTATCTGTAGTAATGGCGATGGCGTGGTTGATGCTTGGCAGTCGATCGCGCACCATGAGTAGTCTGTCCACGCCTAGGGCGATGCCACTACATGGCGGTATCTCATCACAGGCAGCGATGAGGTGCTTGTCTATCGGCATGATGGGCAGGCCCAGTTGTTGCCGCTGTGCATTATCTGAGGTGAATCTGGCGTATAGCTCGTCGCCATCAGCCAGCTCATCATAGGCGTTGGCAATCTCAATGCCATCGATATACAATTCAAAGCGCTTCGCCACCAAGTGCCCTTCCGCGTCGTGCTCTGCCTTGGCAAGTGCAGCGGTGGCAAGCGGGTAATCCACCACCAATGTCGGCACATCTTTACCCAAGTCCGGCTCAATTAGATGGCTGAATAATAAATCCAACCACCCTTGTCTGTCATCTGCCATGTCTAGGTGAATTTCGTGAGCGATGGCACATGCCTTAAAGGCTTCGATCGAATCTCTGTACGGATGAATCCCAAGAGGTGAGAAGCTATCGGCATAGCTTAGCTTCCTAAAGGCGATGGGCTTATCCATGACAACGCTAATCAGCTGTCTTAATTCTTCAGCCAAATCATCCAAGCTAAAATGCGGACGATACCATTCTAACATGGTAAATTCGATGTTATGCTTCGTGCCACGCTCATTGTCCCGAAAGACCTGACAGATCTGATAAATCGGTACTTGCCAAGTTGCGAGCAGTCTTTTCATTGCAAACTCAGGTGAGGTGTGCAGGTAGCCCGTGGTGGGTTTGCCCAATTGATGAAAATGCGCCACAACCGATTCTATGAAAGTATCAGTATTGCTGGCATTGGATAATATCGGCGTGGTCACCTCCATCACGCCTTTATCAGCAAAGAACTGACGAATGGCGAAGAGTATGGCGGCGCGACTTTGGGCTTGGGCGAGGGTTTGGGTGGGTTTGTAGCTCATGTTATGTGCTGCTTAAGATAGCCATTCACGGCGTAGGTTGTAGGTTTTTCTAAGATGGTCAAAATCAGCAGGGTGCACACCATCATTGGCAACTGCACGCAGATCGCGATCATCTTTGGCAATGTCATAATAGTTATTTAGGGTCTGCCCAGGTTGACTTCGAACACCCGCCAAAAAATCAGGCCATTTATAAGGATTATCAGGCAGTAATGGATTAATTTGCTGAATAACTGGTAAGCCAAATTCTTGACAGAACGCCTGATAAATCATGTCCGTGCCACGAAGCTTGCCTTCTAGGGTATAGCCTGCGATGTGCGGTGTGGTGATGTCAAGATGGTCTAATAACACTTGATCAATGTGAGGCTCATGGGGGAATACATCCAGAACCGCTTGTAGATTTTTGGTGCGAATGTTGTTTAATAGATCATCTTGATTGATGATCTCGCCACGGGCGGTGTTGATGAGTAGGGTGTTGTTTTTTAATTTGGATAGGTTGTCAGCACTTAGCATCTCATGGGTGGGGTTCTCGCCGGTGTGTGTCAGCGGCGTATGAATGCTAACGACATCGCTTCTGCTAAGTGCATCATCAAGGCTGCTGTTGTTTATGGCTGAAGCTGCCAAAAATGGATCATGACCCAGCACTTGCCAATTTAGCTCATGGGCATAATGCGCCAATGTTGAGCCAATATTGCCAAGGCCGATGATGCCAAGTGTGATCGGTTGATGTACACTATCTGGATGAAGTGTGAGAATGGAAGTGATGACATACTGAGCCACCGAATGCTTGCTACACCCTTTGGCATTGGTAAAGCTAATACCACGTTCTGCCAGATAGTCTGTATCCACATGATCTGTGCCAATGGTCGCTGAGCCAATGAAGCGCACATCACCAAAATCCTGAATGCTGCCTTGATGAATCGGCGTGACGGAGCGGATGAACAGAGCATGCGGGCGATGGGTATCAATGGCGGCTTGATTGATGTCGCGACCTTTTAGCTTAATGACGTCGATGTCATGATGCGACAGATAATCATCGATATTGGCGATATTTTCATCGGCTAAGATGGTGATGGCATGAGTCATGATTAATCGTCCAATTTGTCTTCGTTTAAAATTGGCTTCGGTGTTGTATCAGCCAATAAACCTTCACCATCTGCCACGGCAAAGTGACCGTCTTTGGCAGCGAAGATCTCGTTCTTGTGCTGGCTGATCCATTCGCGCCACACCGCAAGTCCGATTGCCAGTAAGACAGGGCCGATGAACAGACCAACGAAGCCGAATGCGGTCAAGCCACCAAGCACACCGATAAAGATAATAATAAATGGAATCTTGGTCGCGCCACTGATGACGATGGGGCGAATGAGATTATCCACCCAGCTGATGACCAAGATGCCCCACAGGACAAGACCGATGCTTTCGGTGGTATGACCCTGAGACAGTAGCCACAGTGCCACCGCACCCCATGCAAAAGGCGTACCAAAAGGAATTAATGCCACCACAAAAGTAACCAAAGTCAGCAGAATCGGGTTCGGTGCACCTGCCACGACATAGCCAAGACCTGCCAATAGCGCCTGAGCCAGAGCAGTCAGACCGATGCCATAGATGACGGCTTGCGTGGTTGCGCCGACAGAGTTGATGTAATCATCGATGCGATCGCCGATGATATTACGTAGTGCTTGACGAATTTGGCGCATGAGGCTGGTGCCATCACGATAAAAGAAAAACAGCGTCATAAGTGCCATGCCCAGTTTGGTAAGGTTCTTAAGAACGGCATCAAACGCAATTTTGCCATAATATAGATGCGACTGAACCCAGTTACGCACCGCTGCCATAGAGGCCTCAGGGTCTTTGTTGATTTCCCACAGGAGGTTTTTGACCTGCTGACCGATCACGGGCAGATCTTTGATGCTGTCAGGTAGATCAACATAGCCTGCCTGCAGTCGGTGAATCGCCATGCTGTAGAAATTGATGACTTCTTGTTGTAAGAAAAACACACCCACCACCAAAGGCACGCCGATCATCAAAGACACACAGGCGGTCATGATCAGTGCGCTGATGGTTGGGCTAAGATGGACTTTTTGATGAAAAAAACGATACAAAGGAAAGGTGATGTACGCCAAAATTGCCGCCCAAATCGCAGGCGAAATAAAAAAATGCACCACTTGAAAACACAGAATGATCAAAATGGTAAGCAAAGTGAGCGCGAGCAAGCGTTGGATGACGAGTTCTTTTGTCCAAGTTTCTAACATGGCGGTTGTGAGCGTCCTGTTCGTATTTTTATTTTAAAGTGCCAAAAAGCGTGTGATTTTTGAGGTGAAAATTTTGCCCTTTATTATGCCTTAATTTTTTAAAAATAGCTTGTCACAGATGCAGGAATTTGCAAATATTTTTACAATTTCTGTTTCGTGATTGATGCGGGTAGTTTTTGGGTTAGGTTGGGTTTTGGCTTTGACAAGGCGATTAAGACCATTGGCGAAGGCGATTTTGTCTTTGTCACTGTATGATTTTTGTCCGCCCATCTGCTTAGGGTCCAGCACGTTCGTGCCACGAAGCGACTCCATAAAATCCCGAGCATTTAATTTGGGTTTGATGTTATTTAGGGTAAATTCCTCGCCTCGTGAAGTCAGAACTCTAGCGCCTTTTTCCAGTACATCATTAGCAAGAGGAATGTCAGATGTGATGACTAGATCGCCTGCTTGAGTGTTATCGACGATGTAATTGTCCGCCACATCAAAGCCTTGTGATACGACCACCATGTTCAGGTGTGGGGATGGCGGGAGTTTGATAAAATTGTTCGCCACGAAGATTGCCATAACGTCTGTGCGGTTGGCGGTCTTAATGATGAGCTCTTTGGCGATGGCGGGAATGGCGTCGGCGTCTATGTAGATATTCATAAGATAAAAAAAAGGGCAGTAGTATACCCTTGGTGGTGTTATTTTAATAATTGCTCAACTTTTAGAACAGTCTCTTCAAGCTCATCACACATTACCGTGATATGCCCAATCTTACGACCGTCTCGCTCATCTTTGTGATAATGATGAAAATGCACACCGTCAATCGCCAGTACGTCTTGTAGGTTTGGGTATTTGCCGATGACATTTAGCATGACGGATGGCTTGATGATGTCAGTGCTACCTAATGGTAGGCCTGTCACCGCGCGCATGTGGTTTTCAAACTGGCTGCACACCGCGCCTTCAATCGACCAATGTCCAGAGTTATGCACGCGTGGGGCGATCTCGTTGGCGATCAGTCCTGAGTCTGTCACGAATAATTCTAAAGTCATGACGCCCACGTAATTTAGATGCTCGAGCAGTTTTTTGATGCTGCTTTGGGCTTGTTCATTGAGGTGCTCAGCGCTTGGTGCAGGGGCGACAGTCTTGGCGAGGATGCCGTTGTGATGAGTGTTCTCAACCAGTGGGTAATAGCGGATGTCACCATCTTGGGCGCGCACGGCGATTAATGACACTTCGCGGCTAAAATTAATAAAGCCCTCAGCGATTAACGGTGCGCTCTTGGTGGCGTCACCAAGCTCTGCCCAGGCTGCCTTAATGTCATCTTGAGTGCGAATAACGAATTGCCCTTTACCGTCATAGCCGCCACGAGTGGTCTTTAGTACCAGCGGCAAGCCAAGTTTCTCGCAGGCTACATTCAGCTCATCTTGGGAATTCACCGCTAAAAATGGCACAGTAGTAATGCCAAGTTCATTGAATAAGTTTTTCTCGTTTAGGCGGTCTTGGGCGATGAATAATGCCTGTGATGGCGGGTATAGCTTGGCATGAGATTCGATGCTTTGCGCTGATGACAACGGTGTATTCTCAAATTCTAGCGTGAAAGTGTCACACACATTGGCAAATTTATCATAGTCAGCGTTGGTCATGACTTCACCTGCAAGTGCCCCAGGGCAGTTTGGCGCATCTTCCAAAAAGACACTACGAATACCAAGCGGACGCGCAGCATTGGCAAGCATAAGACCTAATTGACCACCGCCAAAGATGCCGATGGTGCGAACGGGAGCAAGTGTAGTCATGATGGTCTCTTTAATCAATAATAAAATGATAAAATTTGGCGGCTATTATCGCACATTTGACATAAATTTAGTGTAAATTTTATAAGAATTAACGCAAAAAATCGCCCAGTGAAGGGCAGTTTTTGGGGTGGTTAGCCGATGATGCCAGGCGTTGGGTTGTCAAGGATGCTTTGGGTTTGCTTTGCGCGAAATTCGCTGACTTTCTTGCCCAGAGCTTCATCGTGAATGGCAAGCATCTGCACCGCCAGCAGTCCAGCGTTATAAGCACCAGCACCACCAATCGCGAGTGTGCCGACCGATACGCCGCGCGGCATCTGTACGATTGACAGCAGGCTGTCCCAGCCTGATAGGGTGGATGATTTGATAGGTACGCCTAATACAGGAAGATCGGTCTGTGACGCGCACATACCAGGCAGATGAGCGGCACCGCCTGCCCCTGCGATGATGATGGATAAGCCACGCTCTTTGGCGGATTTGGCGTAGTCGAATAGCTTATCTGGTGTGCGATGTGCAGAGACGACTTCGCACTCAAAAGGCACGCCAAATTGTGTTAATACATCCGCAGCTTCAACCATGGTTGCCCAGTCAGATTGGCTGCCCATGATGATGCCGACTTTTGGTGCGCCAGCTGGTGATATGGCAGCAGCAGGTTGGGCTTGGCTAGACATAATTTTCCTTAAAAAATAGAGTGATTAAACGCATTATTATAACAAAAAATCACCACAAAAGCTGTCGCTAACAGCACAAACTTAGCGAATTTTATCCATAAAACTGCACAAAGTTCTCAGCAGATAGTCTTGGATTGTCTGTGTCAAATTGATAGGTAGTCAGATAGCCGTCTTTGCCTGCAGAATAGTCTGTACAAATCACCTGATCCGACAGCGGCGCAGAGTCGCCTGTCAGCCAATAATGTCCGATGATGACAGGCTTATCAGTACCAAGCGTAAAATCAATGGGGCAAACCAGATCGTTAGGCAGTGTTGATAGGTCACAGTTGCTCGCGGCAGACAGCTTCACGACAGGCTGATTTAAATCATCTTTCCACCATTTGACGCGCACGTCTTGGCGTAGATGCCCCAGACCGTCTTTGATGAACACGCCATCGGGTAGGTGTGCTTGTACGCCTGTTAGGATTTTTAGGATGTTCTGATGGGCAATCTTAGGTAGATCTTTAAAATCATTTGGGCTTAGGCGATTATCATGCAGATAAGGCATAAGGTTTGTCATCGCCTTAGCATCGGGGCAGGCGTGGATGATTAGGCAGCCATCTAGTTCTAACCACAGTGGCAATTCAAAGAATCGATTAAGCCAATGCTGGTGCAGCGCCGAGCCTTCGCCAACCGCTTCCAAGAATACCTGATGTGTCTCATGCTGGCGTGGCGTGGGGTTGTAGATGCGCTTGCCTTGATCGTCCGTGGTGGCGTAACCGATGGCGTTATATTCATGATTGCCCATCATTCCCAGTGCTTGATGATTGTCAATCATGTCAAAGACAATACCCAGCGTCTCAAGCTGAGCGTCGCCACGATCGATAAAATCACCCACGAAGATGGCCTTATGATTTGGCGGTGCGATGTGGCTACTACCATCGTGTCGATAGCCCAATTTATCCAATAATCCTAATAGCTTATCCACCTGCCCGTGGATGTCGCCGATGATGTCATAAATCATATTAAAATCTTGGGCTTAATAATGCTGAAACGAAATGCATCGCCAATTTTGGTTCAATGAGAATGGTGGCGATGACACCGAATGCCGCGCCATATAGATGCGCTGAATGATTGACATTACCTGTGCCGCGGCGATCTGCATAGATGCTATAAGCTGTATAAAGCACCGCAAAGATAATGGCAGGAGTGGGCAGGATTCCAAAGAAATACAAAGTCTCCCACGGCGCAAATAAAATAAAGCTAAACAATACAGCTGAGACAGCGCCTGATGCGCCAAGCCCCAGATAGCGTGAGTTGTTTTTATTTTTTAGGTAGGTTGGGATGATGGCAGCGACGATGGCCAGCACATAAAACCCCACAAAGCCCAATGAACCGAATCGACTGATATAAAACTGCTCAATCACACGTCCAAAGAAGTACAGCGTAAACATATTAAAAAGCAGGTGCATGCCGTCCGCATGAATAAAGCCGTGCGTGACGAAGCGATCATACTGCTTGAAGCGCGTGATGGAAATGGGGTCAAAAATCAACCGTCCCATGAGTGTGCGATTTTGCCAAGCGATAAGGCTGATGATGACGGTGATGATGATTATGGCGGTGGTGTGATTCATGATGTCAAATAAAATAAATACGACTAAGAGGCAATAAATTTGTCGCATGAGCAAGCTAATATGCCCATCGATTGGCTAATAATTAAAAAAGTTAAAACTTATCCAAATCACCCATAAAATGGAAAGTGATGTCAAAAAATAGCAAGCCTTGTTATGTTGCAGCAAAAGTTGGCGCAATAGAGCTCTGATGATCTAAAATACCCAAATTAGACTTCAAATGACAGCCTGTAACTTGTGATTTGGTGCGTGTTAGTATATCAGTTTAAATGTGTTTGGCAACCGCAGAGCTTAATAAAACAGTGGATTATGTCAGTATTTAGGTAACCAATGGGTGGGCTGTACGGTGGTTTTGTAAAAACATGTCACCAGATGGTTTTTGTGGCAGGTGTTTTGTTTAACTATTGTGTTAAGGTCTTTTTTATTTCTCAAAAATGGTTCACAATAACACACAATCAAGTTCTAGGTGTGATCAGGCTTAGGATTTTATTAAAAACAAACACACAAACAAAGGAGTTTTCTTATGAACCTTATCCATACTTTATCTGAGCTGGTTACCCCGCACGTTTTGGCTGCGACAGCGACCTATGAAGGCGATAACACGACTAAGAGCAAATTGCTTTCAGCGTTTTATGCCATCTTTGCTTCACGCCTAACTGATGGTAGTGCTTTTTCTCGTCTGTCTGCATTAAATCCACTGGATTTAGATAATGGCCGCAGCATTCTTGATGCCGTATTCAATGATAACAATACCATCAATCAAACAGCTCAGCTAAATGATCAGCTTGCCAAAGAATTCAACCTATCTACTGCGACTACCAGCGCACTAACTGCTGTGTCAGCGCCTTTGGTACTTAGCAAGCTAAAAGAATTGTCTGGTTCAACTTCTTTGCCTGTATTCCTAAAAGACAACCTATCAACATTCAGCTCGCTACTGCCTTCATGGGCATATGCGCTACTACCAGCTGGTCTTCTAGGCGGTGCCGCTGCTGCAACTGCAGCCACTAAGCCCGCCGCCGCTACTGCTGTTAAGACAGAAGCTGCGCCTGCTGCTCATGCACGCGTTGAGCCAGCTGCAGCAAACACTCACGTGGTACGCGAAGAAGAGAAGAAAGGTGGTTTCTTAAAGAGCATCTTGCCAATCATCGGTCTGATCATCCTAGGTGGTCTTGCATGGCTATTACTACGTGGCTGTCAAGACAAGCCAGCGCCTGTTGCAGCACCTGCCCAAAATGCTGACGAAACAGCTGCAGCACCAGCATCAACGACCGCTGCTGACGCAACGCCTGCTACTCTAAACATCGCTGTAGATGAGACTGGTAATGCGGTTTATTCTTGCCGTGGTCAAGCAGGTTCTGAAGGTGTGCTTGGTTCTATCCGTACTGCGATCGCGGGCGTATTCGGCACTGATAAGTGTTCACTAGAGACAGCGACTGGCTACTCTGACACCATGCCAGCGGCAGACCACCTACCTGCAATCCTGGGTCTGATGAAAGGCGTACCCAGCTCTAGTGTGAGCATCGCAGATAAAACTGTTCGCTTCAATGCAGGTAACGAAGCTGATGTGGCTAAGCTAATCGAAAGTGCTAAAGGTATCCTACCAGCAGACTTCACTGTAGAAGCAGAGCCACAGCTTGACGTAGCCGCTGCTGTTGCAGGTAGCATCAATTCTGCTAAGCAAGCCATCTCAGGTCTTGGCGACAACACGACTGCTGATGATCTAGTACGCGCTCTAAATCTACAAATCATCAACTTTGCAACTGACTCAAGCGAAATCCCTGCTGAGAACCAAGAGATTCTTGATCTTGCTGCAGCGAAGCTAAGCGCACTACCAGGAGCAACACTAAAAATCATCGGTCACACCGATAATCAAGCGTCTCACGAGTACAACCAGCAGCTATCTGAGGAGCGTGCTGTCGCTGTTCGTGATTACCTAGTATCAAAAGGTGTACCTGCTGAGCGTCTAAGTGTTCAAGGTGCAAGCTATGACCACCCAGTAGCATCTAACGCAACTGAACAAGGTCGCTTCCAAAACCGTCGTATTGAGTTCACTCTATCTCAAGCTGGTAAGCAAGTTGCCGCAGTTGGTAATGCACCAACCAGCAAAGCTACTCAAGTAGAAGCAAATCAAGCCGAAGCAGCACAACCTGCTAAAGCACCTGCAGCTACCGAGAGCAAATAATAAAGTCCTATCTTTGAATAATCAAAGTTAGTATTCAAAACCAGATGATGTTACCATATCATCTGGTTTTTTATTGGATAAGCTAAAATAACGACATGGCAAATGTGATTTTATTTAATAAGCCATATGGTGTTCACAGTCAATTTCGTAAAGATAATGATGACATGGCGACGTTGGCAGATTTTTTTGCTGATAAGACGCTGCGTGTGGCGGGCAGGCTTGATAAAGACAGCGAAGGGTTGTTGATATTGACTGATGATGGTGCGCTCAATCATGCCATCACCACACCACCGAATAAAGGCAACGCCAAAGAACATGGCAAGACTTATCTGGTACAGGTGGAGAATATACCCACTGCTGAGCAGCTGCATCAATTATCATCAGGCGTGCCATTAAAAGATGGTAAAACTTTACCCGCTGTAGTCAGGCATCTGTCCGAAGATGAGCTGCCGATCGAGCTGTGGCGGCGTGATCCACCCATCCGCGAACGCAAATCCATCCCGACATCGTGGCTGTCTATGACGATTTTTGAGGGTAAGAATCGTCAGGTTCGTCGAATGGTTGCACACGTTGGCTTGCCATGTCTAAGGTTGATACGCTATCAGGTCGGTCAGTGGTCGTTGGGTGATAAGGTGCAACAACTCGGTGTGGGTGAACAATTGCCTATTCAGCTATCTGATGATGAGCTTAACAAGCTTAGCGTGAGCAAAAATAACACACTCAAGCCATCAAAATCCAAGCCATCAAAGACATCTAAATTCTCACCCAAATCAACAAAGCCTAATCACCCAAAGAATCGCCACCATCAAGCAAATAATAAAAAACGCCCAAAATTTTAGGGCGTTTTTATTCATGATAAGCTTTAAATTAGTTTAGCCAGATGCTATCGGTGTTATCAACCAAGCTTACCTGTCGGTATTCAAATGATCCACCATGCACATTAAATGTCATGAGCTCATCTCGGCGGAATGCATGAACGACGACGGGCTTGTCATCATGATTTTGACGCTTCGTGGTGGATTCGATGAGTTTTTGACTTGCTTTTAAGCCGTCGATGGCGACGATGACATCATTGGCGGACAGACCTGCCTTACTGGCTGGGCTTTGGCGGATGAGATGCTTGATTTTGATACCGCTTGGCAGCTCTTCTGTCGTCATACCCCAGGCTCTGTGTTGAGCTTTGGCGGTGATTTCAATGCCAAACTCTGCCAGCATCTCTTCAATGGGTAGTGATTGGCGACCGATGACATAATTATCAAAAAACACCTGCCACACATCACACCCGATCATATCGCCAACCACCTCACCAAGATTCTCATGTGTCATGCCAAAGCGACGATTGTCCTGCTCGAGTGCCTTGGCGTAGAAGGCTCTGACGACATCGAATAAGCGATATTTGCCATCGGAGTGTTTTAGTAGGGTAAGATCCAGCAGTAGGGCGATGAGTGCGCCTTTATTGTAGTAGCTTACGCCTTGGTTGGTGGAGTTCTCGTCGGGTCGATAGAGCTTAATCCATGCATCAAAGCTGGATTCAGCGACGCTTTGTAAATCGCGACCAGCGGTCTGATAGTAGCGATTAATCTGTGCGGCGAGCAGTTTTAGGTAGGACGCTTTATCAATCACGCCCGAACGCAGCAGCATCAGATCATCGATATAGCTGGTAAATCCTTCAAAGACCCATAATAATGGCGAAGGCGCTTCGGTTTGTAATTGTGAATCCATCATCACGTCAGGGCGTACTGTTTTTACCCACCATGCGTGAAAATACTCATGGCTGCACAGCCCTAGATAGCGCTGATAATCACCACTTGGGATTGTGCCTTCATGAGTGCTCGGCAGGTCGGTACGTGGACTAACCAACGCGGTAGAATTGATGTGCTCAAGACCGCCATAATCTGAACCCGTCACCATGGTCATGAAGGTATAATCTTCAAATGGCGCGCTGCCCAGTTCGTCTAGGTAGGCTTGGCAAATTTTTTGAATGTCCTGTTGTAGGCGTGGCAGGTGCCCATGATGCTTGCCCGCGATAAAAAAACGATGCGGCAGGCCTTTACCGTCACTGTCTGTGATCGTAAAGGCAAATTCATCCTGAATACTGATTTCAAATGGATAATCATAGCTATCAAAGGCGGCTACAGGCTCTAAATGGTAGGTCTTGCCAACAGCATCATCAGCGCAAGTATGCTTTAGGCCGCAGGCGAGTGTCGCGTTGGGATTGAGTGCATAAAAAGCATTTGGCACATGCAGCGAGATGTTCGCGCCATTGCTCTCTTGCCCTGTTGGAACGACGAGCAGCGAACTAAAGTTCCCAAACAAGCGCGTATTATCCAAGAATGCTGTGCGCACCGACAGATCGTGACAATACACTTCATAATGCACATCGACGACATCTCCTGCCTTAATGTGGGTGAGTTCATAAGTATTCTTTGAGCGCTTAACGGCATCGAGTCGTGTATCATCATGATCGTACTGTACGAGCGTGATGTTTTTGCTAAACTCGCGAATCAGATAACTGCCTGCAATCCATGTCGGCAGCCATAATGTTGGTGCACCTACCCGCGCCTTAAAATTAAGATGAATATCGACAAGATGTTCATTAAATCTAGTAAAATCAACAATATATTTCATATTTTTCCTGTGCACGTTTATTAATTTATCGGCGCCATTATCATAGCATTAATCCATCATATAACCAAATAACAGATGATTGGACCGTTATGATGGATTTGAATGTTTTTTGTAACAGCAGCAACATCAGCCAAAAAGTCTGCTATAATGAAACTCGTGTTATCGCGATTGGAGTACCAACGCGTAAATTTATTCATCAAAAATAGGAATTCTCTTATGACAACCATCACAAAAGATTCTGTGGTTCAATTTAACTACACACTAACCAACGATCAAGGCGAGACATTGGATCAATCTCGTGGCACGCCACTTGCATATCTACACGGTCACCACAACATTATCCCAGGCCTAGAAGCTAAAATGGAAGGCAAGTCTGCTGGCGATAAATTCGTTGCGACCATCGCGCCAGAAGATGCGTACGGTGAATACATCGCAGAAGCGGTGCAATCTGTGCCACGCGCGAACTTCCAAGGTGTGGATAATATCGAAGTGGGCATGCAATTTCAGTCACAGACTGATGACGGTCATGTGATGTTGGTTACTGTTAAAGAAGTGACTGACGAAGAAGTTGTGGTTGATGGTAACCACCCATTGGCAGGTCAGGCATTGACTTTTGATGTTGAGATCGTAGAAGTGCGCGCAGCGACTGCTGATGAGATCGCACACGGCCACGCACACGGCGAAGGCGGCCATCATCACTAATTGATGATTAATAAAAAAGACCCTGATTTATTGGGGTCTTTTTTATTAATTTAATTCAAAGGATTTGATCTGGGTTATTATATCTTCACAATTCTGTGAACTGTCAAAGTCATACGTACATTTTACACAATATCAATCATGAGCATTCAACGCCCGCCAAATCTCATCTATCCCATGTATGCCCGTCATACCAAGCCCAATACCGCCTTGGGGTGTGGCAGGTTCTCGCAGGTTAATGCGAATCAGACGTGGGGCGAACTGCTCGCCAAAGCGTCTAACCGTCGGGATTGCTGTTCCTGCTCCAATCTCAATGACAACAGGATTTTGGTGGGTTGTCAAAAACTTGTGCAGGCGGGTTTCTTGCTCGTCCGTGCGATGAGATTGCCAAGCAAAATCGCCAAACATCAAGATATTTGGGCGTGCCAACCCGCCACAGTCAGGACAAGTGGGTAGCTCCCCAAGCCACTCGCATTTGTCATTGTCAATCACAGGCGTTAAGTCGTCCGCCGTCCAAATCTTATCAGAACAGGGTATGACACATTGCAAATGATGAATAGAGCCGTGGCATTCATAAACTTTGTCAGCGTCAAACCCTGCCTTGACAAATTGCCCGTCCACATTGCTGGTAAGGACAAAATAAGGCAAATCAAGGCGGTCAGCAAGTGCCAGTAACTTGCCAAAGCCTGCGTGGGGCGTGGTGGCTTTGTACAGTGCCAAACGGTGCCCATAAAATCCCCAAGCAAGGCGTGTATTTTGGGCGAAGGCTTGGGGGTTGGCGATGGTGGCAAAGTCCATCTGCCGTCTGCCAAGCTCGGGATAGGCTTGCCACATACCAGTATTGCCCCGAAAGTCAGGCAAGCCAGAATCCACGCCCATGCCTGCTCCTGCGGTGATGAGTAGGCTATCGGCGGATTGAAGTAGGGTTTGATGGTGGGCATTTTAGTATTCATAGTGCTGTAAAATTTGCAAAATCTTTTTCATCTCAACTGCTTTCATCATATTTTCCATATACGCCCAATTTGGCTCACCGTTATCATCGGTGGGTAGCACAATGGTTTGTTTTTGCATTCGTTGGGCGTTAAATTTATAACCGTATTGATATTTTTCTTTTTGTTGCAAAATAGCGGTTTTTAAAAATAAATACACCCATTTATTAGCATAATCTTTGTTTTTTAATTCCAGTCTTTTGACATCATCAGAAAAGATACAATCATAAGGGTGATAAAAATTTTCTACCACGCTACCATTATAATTTACCCCCAAAATATTTTGATCAAGACTGGCGTTGGCATTACCTATAAATTCAGTAATGCCATTATTAAATTCAGTCGCTCCAATAAATGGCATATCGCCTGCTATCATATCTGATTTGGTTAAACGCACACCAGATTTAATAAAAAACACTTGACTTAATTTAAATTTCGCCCATACTATCTCGGCTCGGCTCGGCTCGGCTCGGCTCGGCTCGGCTCGGCTCGGCTCGGCTCGGCTCGGCTCGGCTCGGCTCGGCTCGGCTCGGCTCGGCTCGGCTCGGCTAAGGTATTGTATTGATTAAGATAAGAAAGTAAAGTCTCTATTTTATCTTTTTCTATCTGTTTAATATAATCTTCCATAAATTGCCAGTTTGGATTGCCGTTTTTATCTATGGGTAGCATAATTTTTTGTACAGATAATCTTTCATTGTTGATAGAATATCCGTGACTAAATTTGTCCCTTTGGATAGAAATCATTAGACAAATATAAAACATTACATTTTTTGTTAAATTTATTTTTGGCAATAGGGCGGTAACGTGTGTATCAAGTGCTGTTTGCGTGGATTGATAATAGGCAAGCCCAACACCGCCATCGCCATCATTATTTAAGGTGATAATATGCTTGGGAAATAGTTTTTTGCCATTATTTGCTATAAAATCTTTATAGCCATTATCTACTTTACGAGCAGAAATTAGCGGAATATTGCCTTTTTCACATTTTGCCATATTGTTTTGATTGCCACGCATAAAGTTGAAGAAATCACTAATTTTGAATATATCCCATTGAATTTTAAGGGTTTTACCACCCCCTATACCATTCTTTAGCTGGCTGTCAAGTAGTTTATTTTGATAATAACCAATTAACTGCTTGATTTTTTCTTTTTCAATCTGTTTAATATAATCTTCCATAAATTGCCAATCGGGATTTCCTTGATTGTCAACAGGGAGTAATATATTTAGTTTATTTAATCTTTGACAAGCATTTCTTCCATAAGAAAATAAAATGCTTTGTCTATCTATACAGGTTGTTATAAATTTCAAGGTATTCTTGGAGATTTTTATTTTGATTTCCAGTGCTTTAACACGGGTTCCTATATAAAAGTTGCTTGGCTGTACAAAAGATTTAAACGTACCCCTATCTGCAAGACTAATAGTTGTATTGCTATTAAACATTATATAGTTTTGCATTTTTTTACTAAATGCTTGAATTCCATTATTGATTTCGCTATGGCTAACTATTGGTATATGACCTTGCTCTATTTTTGATAGAATTAAATCTTTTCCTGTATAGATATTAAAGAATTTCTCAATTGCAAAACCTTTCCATTCCCTATCCGTTAATTTTAACTTATTCATCATCATTTTCCCCAATCCCAAACAAATAACCACGCCCGTGCGTAATCATATTCACTTCAAAAGTCAAATAATCGGCGACCGTTTTTTCAAAATCGGCTTCACTGGGAACTTCATCATTAAAATAATAAAATGAGTGTAGCCATTCATCGTCAGCTTCAATGGTGGTCTCCACACAAAACTTGGTTGGAGCGGTGATTTCATCACGCCATACATTGAGTAAATGCTCTTTTTTGTCTTTGGCGGATTCGGTTTCTATTAAGCCTTTGTGTTTTTGGACTTCAAAGCCATCATCTTCAAAGTTAATAAATTTGACCAGTTTTTCTTTATCGTGCGGTATGCCTGCGGTAAATACGGCAATACACGGATTGGTTCCCACGCCATAAAAAGTATTTTTATTTAAAGTAATCACACCGTCTAAGGTATGATGTTTTAGAATATTGGCTTTGATGGCTTGTTCTTCTTTGGTTTTGCCTGTCATTGATGACTGTGGAACAATAACAACCGCCTTGCCATCTGGTGTTAAGCTGTTTAATAAATGCTCGGTAAAGGCAATTTCATACAGATTGGGATTTTGCTTTGAGCCTTGCGAATAGGGCGGATTCATCATACCAATATTACATCCCTTTAATTGTAATTTAGCAGGGTTTTGTTTTAGAAAATCTTCTTGGTCTAAATTGCTTTTGCCATCGCCACGCAAAATCATATTGGTGGTGGCAATGGTAAACATATACGGCTGTAATTCAATGCCGTGCAGTTGATTTTTGCGAATGTTGTTTTTTTGTTTATCGCTGGTGGCTTTTTGGAGCATATGGTGCATACCTGCAATCAAAAATCCAGCCGTGCCACAACACGGGTCAAGAATACAATCATCGGGCGATAGATTGACAAGTTCGCAAAAGATTTCGGTAATGTGTTTGGGTGTCAAAACAATGCCCAGCGTTTGCCCATCACCGCCAGAATATGACATAAACTCGCCATAAAACCGCCCCAAATAATCTTCGGCGGATTGGGTGTATTTTATGTTTTGATAAATGTGTCTGTATAAAAATTCGGTATAATGTTTTAGGGGTGTTTTCTTTAAGTTGTCATTAATTTCATTGATGATTTTGGTGTCTTTGATGACCGAAAATTGATTAAGCAATTTGTCTTTTTTGACTTCTGGCGATACTCTGACTCTTTTTAGATGATTTTCAATGGCGGTATAGATTTTTTCGCCATCGGTTGTTATGTCATCGCCAATCAAATCATCAATGGAGAAGTTTTTGTATTCCATTTCTCGTAAAGCTAATAAAATCCCAGAGACAAGTAAAGGCTTGTCTTTGTCCTGAATGCTCCCATAATTCCGCAAATCTTCGTGCAGGTCTTTGGCGTTTTTTAGAATTTCTGCGGTGGTTTTTTCTTCTGGTGTTTTTTCTTTTAGGATTTCTTTAATATAATATTCGTCAATATTGTTTTCATTAAAAGAAATAAAGGTTTCAATATTGTTTAATTCTTTATATTCACCACGCTCATTGATAAAAACGGGTGTGATGTGATGGCGTTTTTCATCGCCAGATACACCAATGGCAATAATCTTTTTATAAGAAGTGTTTTGGCTTAAATGAATGCCATAATGTATTGCACCATTTATTGCATAATTTTTGATACTATCTATTTCTTGACAAACAATCTTTTGTGTGTTGTATTTTTGATGCAAAGCGACATCTTTTTTGTCTTCAATGACAATCAAAAAATCTTTTACCACACCGACAAATTCAGGCATACCGACTTTGCCTGTTTTGGCTTTTGATGCACTTTTTAGGGCGGTATCTATTTCTAAAATAGAACTACCTTGTGCGTCAAAATTATCTGCAATATCAGCATTTTTTAATAAATCATATACCCAAAAGTCGGTAGATTTTTCTTTCTTTGCCATTGTTTATCCAAAATTTAATAGAAATAAATGCCTTATTTTAAGATAAGGCATTTATAAAAGTTTACCTAACTTTAACCAATCAATTTTTTAAGCAATTCATTCACCTGAGCTGGATTGGCTTTACCACGACTTGCTTTCATGACTTGTCCGACTAGTCCATTAAAGGCTTTTTCTTTTCCGCCTTTATATTCGTCCACCATAGCCTGATTATTGGCAAGCACTTCTTTAATAATGGCTTCAATCGCCCCTGTGTCGGTTTCTTGTTTTAAGCCTTTCTCGGCGATAATCTCATCGGCACTTTTATCAGATTCCCAAAGATAATTAAAGACTTCTTTGGCGATTTTACCGCTAATGGTATTATCCAAAATACGAGCAATAAGACCCGCCAAGCGTTCGGCAGAGATTGGTGATTTGTCAATGGTCAGCTCGTTTTTATTGAGTGAACCTGACAGCTCGCCCATGACCCAGTTTGCCCCGATTTTGGCGTTATTTTTGCCAATGATTTCAACCACTTGCAAGAAATAATCCGACAGCTCACGGCTACCATTTAGCACGTTGGCATCATAAGTGGTCAAGCCAAACTCACTGGAAAATCGCTCTTTACGCACGCTCGGTAGCTCTGGCATGTCGGCACGCACTTTGGCAAGCGTCTCATCAGAGATAACAACAGGCAACAGGTCGGGGTCGGGGAAGTAGCGGTAATCGTTGGCTTCTTCTTTGGTACGCATGGCGCGGGTTTCGTCTTTTTCGGGGTCGTATAGGCGTGTGGCTTGCACGACTTTACCGCCGTCTTCGATGACGTCAATTTGCCGTTCAATTTCGGATTTAATGGCTCGCTCAATAAAGCGGAACGAGTTTAGGTTTTTGAGTTCACAGCGAGTGCCAAAAGGCGTGTTTGGCTTGTGTACAGACACGTTGATGTCCGCACGGAAGCTACCTTCTGCCATAATCGCGTCCGAGATGCCAAGCCAAGTAACCAGCTCATGAATGGTCTTGACGTAAGCAACCGCTTCGCCCACCGAACGCATATCAGGCTCAGAGACGATTTCGATGAGTGGCGTACCAGCACGGTTCAAATCCACGCCTGTCATCTGCGGTACAGCGTCATGCACTGATTTACCAGCGTCTTCTTCTAGGTGGGCTCGTGTGATACCGATACGTTTGGTGTATTCGTCTTTTTGCCCTGCGTTTACAAGAATGTCAATGTAGCCACGTCCGACAATGGGGTTTGCCATTTGCGTGATTTGATAGCCTTTGGGTAGGTCGGGGTAGAAGTAGTTTTTGCGGTCAAAGGTGTTGTATGTGCCAAGCTCGGCATTGACACCCATGCCAAATTTTAAGGCACGCTCAATCACGCCTTCATTTAGCACAGGCAACGCCCCTGGAAAGCCCAAATCCACTATGGTGGCTTGGGTGTTTGGCTCTTGCCCAAAGGCGGTGGGGGCGTTTGAAAAGATTTTGCTGTCGGTGTTTAATTGGCAATGAATTTCAATACCAATCACGACTTCATAGCCGTCAATTAGGGGGGCTTGTTGGGTCATAGGGTTTCCTTGGATTTAAATCATTAAAATGGTTACGTCATCATATTGCTTGATTTTATCATCAGCCGTCATTAGGATGAACCGTTCGGTTTTGGCTTGGGTGATGAGCATTCTACCAAAAGGGTCTTTATGGATAAATGGCAAACGCCCAACTTCACTACTGTGCGTACCGTTTATGGTTAATTCTTGATAGTTTTCTTGCAAAAGCGTTTGATATAATAAATCAGGGCCAATCAATTCATCATCTTTTACTTTACCGCTACTAAGTTTGATGGCAACTTCCCAAATACTGGCAGAGCTAAACCATAATTCATTATTTGGATTGGTAATAATGTCTTTGGCTTGCTTGCTCAGTTTGGGGCTATTTTGCAATGCCCATAATAAAATGTGCGTGTCTAATAAATATCTCATACATCAAAATCCGTGATTTCAATGTCATCAAAATTATCAGGCACTTTGATATGGGATAATGCACCCAAACGGTAAGGGCGATTGTTTGGCGAAATTGGCGTATCCATTGTTTTATTTAATAAAAAATAAGGCTCGGAAATTTTTTGAAAAAACTCCGCCAAATTATCTTTGCCCACTTGGTTAATTAACTTTTGATAATAAATATCATCAAATTGTAAAGTAACAGTTTGCATGATTACTCCTTTATCATTAGCATAAGACAGTTTTGCCTTATGCTAATTTATCTGATTATTTGGCAATGCTTGATAACTCTTTATGAAACTCGGTATCCGCCTGATAAATATGAGCGGTTTTTAATAGTTCGCTTTCCGCCCAATGCTTGCCAATGAGTTGCAAGCCTACAGGCAAGCCGTTCGCTTGTCCTACGGGGTGCGATAGGGCGGGCAAACCTGCCAAGTTCACGCCGATGGTATATACGTCACCAAGATAGATGCTGGCAGGGTCTAAGTTCTCACCCAGCTTATAGGCGGTGGTCGGTGCAGTAGGGCTTGCGATGATGTCGCATTTTTCAAACGCCTTTTTAAAGTCGTCCACGATAAGACGGCGAACCTTTTGGGCTTTGGTATAATAAGCGTCAAAATACCCTGCCGATAGGGCATACGTTCCCATGATAATACGGCGCTGAACTTCAGTACCAAAGCCTTCAGAGCGGCTGCGCGTATATAGATCGATCAGATCTTTTGGATCTTTGCAGCGATAACCAAAGCGCACACCGTCATAGCGAGACAGGTTTGAGCTGGCTTCGGCAGGGGCGAGCAGATAATAAGTGGCAAGAGTTACGACAGGGTCGGTGATGTCCACTTCCACGATTTGAGCCCCCAGCTCTTCATATTTGGCTAGGGCGGTGCGAATGGATTTTTCTACTTCACTATCAAGACCTGCCCCAAAATACGCCTTTGCCACGCCGATTTTTTTGCCTGCTAGGGGTTTGCCGTCTGTTTTTGTCACCAAAATGTCCGCCACATAATCTTCGGTGGGGCGGTTGATGGATGTTGCGTCTTTGGGGTCGTGTCCTGTCATCGGGGAAAGCAGGTAGGCACAGTCTAGGGCGGATTTGCCAAAAGTGCCTGCTTGGTCAAGGCTTGACGCATAAGCAATCATGCCATAGCGAGACACACACCCATAGGTAGGCTTGATGCCTGTGATACCACAGAAGCTGGCTGGCTGGCGAATAGAGCCACCTGTGTCCGAGCCTGTCGCCACAGGAATGAACCCACTGGCGACCGCTGCCGCAGATCCGCCTGATGAACCACCTGGTACGCGAGCGGTGTCCCAGGGGTTGTGTACTGGACCAAAATACGAGCTTTCGTTGTCTGACCCCATGGCAAATTCGTCCATGTTGAGCTTACCTAGGCTGATAAATCCAGCGTTGGCGATGTTTTCCACCACGGTTGCGTTATAGGGCGAGACGAAATTGGATAGGATTTTTGAGCCTGCGGTGGTCAGCACGCCTTGGGTGCATAGGTTGTCTTTGTGTGCCATCGGTACGCCCAGCAAGGGACGAGTATCGCCACCTGCTCGTAGTTCGTCTGCTTGTTGGGCAAAAGATAGGGCGTTGTCAAAATCTTTGGTGATGAAACTGTTGATCTGTCCATCTAGGCGGTCAATGCGATTGATAAAATGCTGAACCAATTCGCGACTGCTGAAGGTTTTGTTTTTTAGCCCATCAACAAGCTCATGGACGGATAAGTGGTGAAACTGTGTCATAAATACCCTTAAAATCAATGTCTAACTGAGATGGGTATTATTCTATCATAAAAATGCCCAAAATCAGATGAGGTGTGCCAAACTTCCCCAAAAAAGCCCACCGTAATGGGCGGGCTTGGGCTTGGGGTTAAAATCTAAAATTAACGCCTAGACTAAAATGACGTCCCATCTGTGGAATGTATGGCAAAAAGGTTTCGTGAGCATACACACGTTCATTGAGCAGGTTGTTGGCTCGCATAAAGACCGAATAATCACGACCGCCTAAATAGCCATGATAATCAATGCCAAGATTGAGCATGTCATGCCCTTGGGTGGGACTTTCAAATTTGGAGATTTTGTCTTGCTCAAAGGTGCGAATGTATTCAAGATTTGCTGACCATTGGTCATCAAAATGGGCTTTTAGGCGAGTGCCAAGTCGCATGGGTGGCAGGCGTGGCGTGTAGCGGTCTTCTTGAGGGCCGTAGGTTTTACGTTGGCAAGGGCCAAAACAAAATGCCTTAAAATCAGTCACAATGTCAGGCAAATCATGCAGTCTGCCCTTGACGGTATCGCCAAAGACTGACGCGTGATATTTGGGGGTAAATTGATAGCCAATACTGCCCTCAAAACCGTAAAACTTGGCAGGTGCTTGGTCGTAGCGATTGATGCGTAGGTGGCGATAATGATTGACTTTGGCAGTGCCTAGATGTTCATTGATGGTTTGTAGGTAGATATAATTATCAAAATCATACAGATAGCCTGATAGCTTAAAATCCAACTTATCGCCTTGATGATTTAGGCTTAATTCATAGTTGTTGGTCTTTTCTTTGGTCAGATGGCGATTGCCGATTTCAAATGAGTTTGTCGCAAGGTGCATACCATGTGTATATAGCTCTTGGGGATTGGGCAGACGCTCTTGACGAGCCACATTAAAAGACAGCGTATAAGTTGGTAAAATCTCATAATGCAAGCCCAGTGCATAAGAATGGGCAGTCTTTTTGTGGGGATTGGTGGCATCTTTGGCATAAGCGATGGCATCTTCTAGTGCTTTATCTCTTAGACCCACGCTATGAAGTCGCATGGTTTGGTCAATATAGTTAAGGTCATAATCCATGGCTACTTTTTGCTTTTCAAGGCGTGTACCAAATTCCACTTGTAATTTACCAACATCATATCGCCCACTGGCAAATAGGCTTGAGTTTTTTAACTGATTTTGTGTTAAAAGCTGTTGTTTTCGCCAGTCATTTTGGGGAGATAATGCACTGTTGTCTTGCTCGGTATGTTGGATGCCCCACAGAGCTTTTAGTTGTGGCGTGATGTCATGTGTCAGCTCCAGACGTGCGACTTTGCCTTTGTTTTTAAAGGAAGTATTGACGACATGAGCCTCTTTTTCTTGGTGCTGATAATCCACATAGCCTAAATTGCCTCGCACCTTACTGATGCCTGCGATGGGATTGTGCCACTCACCACGCACGTCATAACGGCGTGTGGTCAAATCAACATGAGGCTCGGCAAGTTTTTCATGCTTAAGCACCAAGCCATGACTGTGACCATTGGCATGAACGTGTTCTTTGACGCAGTTGGGGCGTGGGTTGATGTAGTTGACATCACTTTCATCGATGAGCTGTGGGTATCTTGCCAAATAGGGGCGGTCAGGTAGGCTGTCAAAAATGGAGATGACTTCACAGCCTTCATACAGGTGGTTGTGTGCCGGCAGACCATATTTGTCTTTGCGTTCGCTGACTGCCATGCCGATATAACCGTTATTGCCGACCCATGATACCCCAAAACTGCCTGCTTTTGATTTGGCCCAGCTCTCTGGCAGTCGCTTGGCGGTTTGGCTTTTAACATCAGTGATGTCTTTGGTGAATTCATCTTTTAAGGCTTGATAGCCTTCTTCGGAGCGAATGAAGTAATTTTCATCTCGCCAATGCAATTTGACGCCATTTTTAAACGCCTCATATTCTTTTTGTAAGCCTGCCAATCTGTCTGGTGCTTTACTAAAGCGGTTGAGTTGGTCTAGGTCGGTAAATTCATGCAATATATAAGCAGGTGTTTTGTAGTCTTTGGCATCTTTGTGCAGACCTTCAACGTGCCAGACAAGATTTGACCCTGTTTGCACTGTTAATCCGCCCGTAACCAACTTTTCATCGTTGCCCGTGTTAAAGCGAATCCCTGCCTCGCCCTCAATGGCTTTGGTGGGCAGTTGAGCGGGGATTTTTTGGTCAATCACATTGACCACGCCAGCATGATTGCCTGATTTATACAGTAGAGTATTGACGCCCCGCACGACTTCTACCTGTCTTGCCAGTATGGTATCTACCATCACCGCATGGTCTGGCGATAGGTGTGCCATGTCAATCACATCAGCATTATTTTGCAAAATGGTGATGCGTTTGCCTTCTTGTCCACGAATGATGGGGGCAGACGCACCGCCACCAAACTGATTAGAATGAATGCCCAGCTCGCCATCTAAGGCATCACCAAGCGTGGTGGGGCGAGTTTTGAGTGCCTCTTTTTTAACCAAGATATGGCTCGCCTTCTTGCTGTCGCCAAACGCCAAACTTGATTGAAAGTTGCTACTGACAGTTGCTTGCAGTGCTTCTAGCTGTACGGTGGGTGTGCCATCATCGTCAGTGCTGTCGGCATGGCTTTGGGTGCTTGTGATGGCAACCAAGATGGCAAGTGTTAGCGTACTGTATTTCATGCGTGTTCCCTAGTATGGTATAAAATAACATATATTATAATATAAAATATAGTCAATTAGAGAAACACAATTTTGTGTTAATGTAGATATAATGTAATTAAAAAGCGGTTGGCAAACTACAAGTGTGATTTAAAGATGGGCATAAAACAAGCAAATCTGGCGACATGCTCAGATTTGCCTAATATGGTTTGGTGAATTTATTCAATCACTTGTGGCACCAGATACAGGCCATCTTGTGCGCTAGGCGCGACGGCTTGGAACGCGTCTCTGTCGATGTTAGGATTGGCGACATCTGCGCGCAACTCTTGGCAGGCTTCATGAATGTTTGCCAGTGGCTTGATGTCATCAGTATTAACGGCTGATAGTGTGTCCATCATGGACAGAATTTTGCTGATGTCGCTGGCATAGTCAGATGCTAGGTTTTCATCGATCGCCAGACGTGATAGCTTGGCGGCATTTAGAATGTCGCTACTGGATAATGTGTCGCTCATAAATTGCCCTTATCTTACAATGAATAAAAAATTGAAATCATAAATGGCGTTAATTGTAGCATATCTTAGTAATTGACAAAATCACTAATCAAGGATAAGTTAGGTATTTTTGTTAAAGAATGGGGGTTTTGGTATGATGCAGGTGATTTTGGCATCAACTTCACCGCGTCGTCGAGAGTTATTATCGGTTGCAGGCGTGGAATTTGAGGTGATGGCGGCGGACATTGATGAGACTTGGCAGACTGGTGAGAGCGCCAAAGAATACATTATTAGAATGGTGCAGAATAAGGCAGTGCGCGCAACTTCGATATTAAGTGATGACGGTAATCGAACTCAGAATCCTGCCATGATCATCACAGCAGATACCATTGGTGTCATCGATGATGAGGTGCTAACCAAGCCCATCAATAAGGCAGATGCCTTCACCATGTGGCAAAAAATGTCAGGCAGGGCGCACGAGGTATGGACAGCCGTCTGTGTCAGCATCGTTGAAGATGGCGCAATCAGACATCAAAAGTATGTTATTTGTCCAACGCAAGTACATTTTATACCGCTGACAGACGAGATGAAAGAGCGCTATTGGCAGACGGGTGAACCAGCTGATAAGGCGGGTGCATATGCTATCCAAGGCGGCGCGATGGCATGGGTTGAACGTATTGATGGAAGCTATACGAATGTGGTGGGCTTGCCATTGTCACAGACTCTGGCATTGATGAACGAGATGCAAGCTCATGTTGAATGATTGTCTTTGATATGATGAGGCTTGCGTCTGTAAGGAATTTAACTTACTATGATAGATTTGCGCTGTTAAATTATTATGGCTAATGAGATTTTAATTAATCATTGCTCGCTAGAGTCGCGTGTGGCGCTCATCATTGATGATGTGGTGAGTGAGATTTTTATTGAAAGATGCCAAGATGTGAGCTTGGTTGGTAATATTTATCTAGGCACGGTAGTGCGAGTGCTGCCAGGGATGCAGGCGGCATTTGTGGAGATTGGACGTGAGCGCACGGCGTTTTTGCACATAGATGACATGCAAAAAGCTGCACCGATGGACAAGCCAAATCAGCCCAAACCAAAAGCAAGT
Organism: Moraxella ovis; assembly: GCF_900453105.1. Classification (NCBI taxonomy): domain Bacteria; kingdom Pseudomonadati; phylum Pseudomonadota; class Gammaproteobacteria; order Moraxellales; family Moraxellaceae; genus Moraxella; species Moraxella ovis. Next base: position 1,806,002 of record NZ_UGPW01000001.1, on the reverse strand, counting down.
CCAGATGATTTGATTGAGCGCAGACTGTATCAAGGTGAGCGAATCTTAGTTCAGGTTATCAAAGATGAGCTGGGCACTAAAGGTGCACGCCTAACCACGAATATCTCGCTGCCGAGTCGTTATTTGGTGTACTTGCCTGATGATGACAACTATGTCGGTGTCTCCACTCGTCTCAGTGATCAGAAGGAGCGCAATCGCCTTAGAGGTGAGTTGGCTACAGTGATACAGGCGCTTAATTTTAAAGGCGGCTTGATTGCCCGCACCGCGGCTGAGCATATCGCACAGGCTAAGCTAGAAGAAGATGTTTATTATCTGCTTCAGTTGTGGCGCACCATACTAGCGCGTACATCATCTGCCAAGCTTCGTAAAGCCAAGCATGAGCTTGTTTATCAAGAGCCATCGCTACCACTTCGCTGCATTCGTGACTTGGCGAATGAACATACTGCCAGCATCGTGGTTGATTGTGAGATGGTTTATAGGGAGCTACGTGCATTTGCAGATGAATTCATGCCAGCCATCGCTGATAAGATTCATCACTACACGGATAATACGCCGTTATTTCATGTACGCGGCGTAGAGAGTGCCTTAAATGACGCGCTGATAAAGCGTGTTGATTTGTTATCAGGTGGCTATCTCATCATTGAACAGACCGAAGCGATGACGACCATTGATGTCAATACAGGCTCGTACATAGGTAAGCGATCATTAGAAGAGACGGTATATAAGACAAACCTAGAAGCGGCACAGTCCATTGCTCATCAGGTTCGTCTGCGCAATTTGGGCGGTATCATTATTCTAGACTTCATCGACATGGATAAGTCATCTCATCGAGATGCGGTATTAGAAGCTCTGCAGAGTGCGCTAGAGAATGACCCTGCGCGCATTAAAATCACGGGTGTCAGTGAGCTTGGATTGGTTGAGATGACGCGAAAGCGCACACGCGAAAGCTTGCCTCAGCAGCTGTGTGAGCCTTGCCCGGTGTGCGCAGGAAAGGGCATAATCAAAAGCAAAGATACCATTGCATTTGATATCATCAGACGATTATTGCAGTTAGCAAGCCAAACTACGAAAGTCAATAACTTTACAATCATTGCTAGTCAGGTCATGACGGACTATCTAAAGGATAATCACATAGACACAATAAACGATATCATTAAACCAACTAATACTACGATACAATTTAAAATTAGTCAGCATTACCACCAAGAACAGTATGAGGTCATTTTTGATTGATTTTATAAATAAAAAATGTTATTATATTTAAGTAAATTGATAAGAGATGAATAAATTATCACACGACGGGGCATAAAAATAATACGTTTTTTGAGCAAAATTGCGCCGAAGAATGTTTTGTAAAAATATTGTAATTTATTCATAAAAACTTAATAAAAGCCTTGCATCCATCCTATTTTGATGTATAATATGGGCTCATTATGTTTTAGCGTTGCGCTTTTTAATCCGCTGTGTCGTGATTGAAAAGAACAAAATTTGATAAAAATTGGTTCTCTACAAGAACGATAGAGAATTTAAAAAGGACAACGCCACAGCCGAAGCATCGTTTTTGGCACTATAACAACACCCCTGCTGTCTAGCCATTTGTGCATGATGGGCAGGGATTGGATTATTTTGTCTAAAGCCTAGCTTTCGGCAAAAGATTATGAAAATGGTATAGCTGAAGTCATCTTTTGATGATGGAAGTTTTATAAAGCACTTAATTTAGGAGCTTGTTGGCATGGCTAACCAGAGAATCCGTATCCGACTAAAGTCTTTTGACCATCGTCTGATTGACCAGTCGGCACAAGAGATTGTCGATACTGCAAAGCGCACAGGCGCACAAGTTTGTGGACCTGTTCCCTTGCCGACTCGTATTGAGCGGTTCAACGTATTGACATCACCACACGTCAACAAAGACGCTCGCGACCAGTACGAAATTCGCACCCACAAGCGCATGATTGACATCGTACAGCCTACCGACAAAACTGTCGATGCGTTGATGAAGCTTGATCTAGCGGCCGGTGTTGATGTTCAAATCGCCCTAGGCTAATTGAACGACTGGTTTAATATAAACGATTATTAAAGTAAGAGGTCTAAAATGGCGATTGGTTTAGTCGGTAAAAAATGCGGCATGACCCGAGTCTTTACTGAAGCAGGTGTATCTATCCCTGTAACAGTGGTTGAGGTTGACGCAAACCGCATCTCGCAAATCAAAACAGTAGACACCGATGGCTATAGCGCAATCCAAGTAACCACTGGCGTGCGTCGTGACAGCCGTGTGACTGCTGCTCAAAAAGGACACTTCGCAAAAGCTGGCGTAGCTGCTGGTCGTGGTGTTTGGGAATTCCGTGCAGACGAGAGCGAACTAGAAGGTCGCGAAGTTGGCGCAAACATTTTGGCAGACCTATTTGAAGTTGGTCAGTTGGTTGATGTAACTGGTCAATCTAAAGGTAAAGGTTTCCAAGGTGGTGTTAAGCGTCATAACTTCCGTACTCAAGACGCAACTCACGGTAACTCTGTATCGCATCGTGTACTTGGTTCTACTGGTCAAAACCAGACACCAGGTAAAGTATTTAAAGGCAAAAAGATGCCAGGTCAAATGGGTAACAAGCGTGTTACTGTTCAAGGCCTTGAAATCGTGTCTGTTGATGCTGAAAAAGGTGTACTGGTCATCAAAGGCGCGCTTCCAGGTGCTAATGGTGGCGATGTTATCGTACGTCCGTCAGTCAAAGCCTAGTAAAGGGGATTAACGTGAATTTAAAAACTGTTACAGGTGCGGCGGTTGAACTTTCAGAGATCACATTTGGTCGTGAGTTCAATGAAGCCTTGGTACACCAAGTAGTAACTGCTTACCTAGCTGGCGCTCGTCAAGGTACTCGTGCACAAAAAACTCGTGGCGAAGTATCAGGCGGTGGTAAAAAACCATGGCGTCAAAAAGGCACTGGTCGCGCTCGTGCTGGCTCTATCCGTAGCCCGATTTGGGTTGGTGGTGGTCGTGCATTCGCAGCAAAACCACAAGACTGGTCTCAAAAAGTAAACCGTAAAATGTACCGCGGTGCAATGCAGTGCATCCTAGCTGAGCTAGTACGTCAAGAGCGTCTAGTATTGGTTGATGATATTGCTGTAGATAGCCCAAAAACTAAAGGCCTAGTTGCAAAACTGGCTGAACTAAATGCACCACGTGCACTTATCGTAACTCACGAAGTTGACGAAAACTTGTACTTGGCTGCACGTAACATTCCACACGTGAATGTACTTGGTACTCGTGAAGTTGATCCAGTTAGCTTGGTTTCTTTTGATAAAGTTATCATGACTGTTGAAGCTGCCAAACAATTTGAGGAGACACTAGCATGAGTAACGCAAGATTGTATCAAGTGCTAAAAGCACCTGTATTCTCTGAAAAATCTCAACGTCTAGGCGATAGCCTTGGTGTACAGGTTTTCAAAGTTGACAGCAATGCTACTAAGCGTGAGATCAAACAAGCAGTTGAACTAATGTTTGAAGGTGTTGAAGTTGTTAAAGTAAACACTTTGAATACTAAAGGTAAAACTAAGCGTTTTGGTCGTGTGGTTGGTAAGCGTTCAGACGTGAAAAAAGCGTATGTTACCCTAAAAGCAGGTTCAGACGTACAAATCGGTGCTGGTGAAGAAGTCACTAGTGAAACAGCGACTAACGAATAAGGACTAGAATCATGCCTATCGTAAAAGCAAAACCTACGTCACCAGGTCGCCGCTTTGTTGAAAAAGTAGTGCATCCACACCTTTATAAAGGTCGTCCTTATGCACCGCTTGTTGAATCAAAAGCTAAAACTGGTGGCCGTAACAACAACGGCCGTATCACTACCCGTCATATCGGTGGTGGTCACAAGCAACACTATCGTCTGATTGACTTTAAGCGCAATAAAGACGGCATCATTGCAACTGTTGAACGCATTGAATACGATCCAAACCGTACCGCGCACATCGCACTATTGAAGTACGCAGATGGTGAGCGTCGTTATATCATTGCACCTAAAAAATTGGCTGTAGGCGATCAGGTTCAATCTGGTGAGGGCTCTCCAATCCGCCCAGGTAACTGTTTGCCACTTAAAAATATCCCAGTGGGTACTGTTATTCACAACATCGAACTAAAAATTGGCAAAGGCGCGCAAATCGCTCGTTCTGCTGGTGCAGCGGTTCAATTGTTGGGTCGTGACGGTGCTTATGTGATCGTTCGTTTGCGTTCTGGCGAAACTCGTCGTATCCACGCAAACTGCCGCGCGGTTATTGGTGAAGTTTCTAACACTGAAAATAACCTAAAATCACTTGGTAAAGCAGGTGCATCGCGCTGGCGTGGCGTTCGTCCTACCGTTCGTGGTACTGCGATGAACCCGATTGATCACCCGCATGGTGGTGGTGAAGGACGTAACTTTGGTAAACATCCAACCAGTCCTTGGGGTCAGAAAGCTAAGGGTCTTAAGACTCGTTCTAACAAGCGTACTGACAGTATGATCATCCGTCGCCGTCGTGCCAAGAAATAAAGGAAAAGTTTCATGCCTCGTTCATTGAAAAAAGGTCCATTTATCGATGCGCATTTGTTTGCTAAGGTTGAAGACGCTCTAGAAAGCAACAACCGCAAGCCGATCAAAACTTGGTCTCGTCGCTCGATGATTCTACCACAAATGGTAGGTCTAACCATCTCAGTTCACAATGGCCGTACTCACGTGCCAGTTATCGTGAATGAGCAAATGGTTGGCCATAAACTTGGTGAATTCGCTCCGACCCGTTCATACCGCGGTCACGGCGTTGATAAGAAATCTAAGAGATAAGGTGCTACCATGGAAGTAACTGCAAAATTACGTGGTGCCGCCATTTCGGCACAAAAAGTAAGATTGGTTGCGGACGAAGTTCGTGGTAAGCCAATTGAGCGCGCTTTAGACATCTTGACCTTCAGCAACAAAAAAGGTGCTAAATTGGTCAAAAAATGCCTACAATCAGCAATTGCTAACGCTGAGCACAACAACGGTCTAGATATTGACACACTGCGTGTATCTACCATCTACGTTGATGAAGGCATCACTTTGAAGCGTATTATGCCCCGTGCCAAAGGTCGTGCTGACCGTATCAGCAAGCGCACTTGTCACATCACTGTTAAAGTAGGAGCATAATCATGGGTCAAAAAGTTCATCCTATTGGTATTCGCTTGGGCGTTATCAAAAAGCACAATGCAAACTGGTATGCAAACCCAAAGCAATACTCAGAGTATTTGCTAAACGACTTTAAAGTGCGTGACTTCTTGCGCAATAAGCTAAAAGAAGCAATGGTCAGCAACATCAGCATCGAGCGTCCTACTGGCGCAGCTAAAATTACCATCCATTCAGCACGTCCTGGTGTGATCATTGGTAAGCAAGGCGCTGACATCGAAGCACTTCAAAAAGAGCTCACCAAAATCATGGGTGTTCCTGCACAAGTGAACATTCAAGAGATCACTCAACCTGACCTAGATGCTCGTCTAGTAGCTGTTGGCATCGCTAACCAGCTAGAGCGTCGTGTGATGTTCCGTCGTGCGATGAAACGCGCTGTACAAAACAGCATGCGTTCAGGCGCTCAAGGTATTAAAGTTGAACTATCTGGTCGTCTAGGCGGTGCTGAAATTGCTCGTACTGAGTGGTATCGTGAAGGTCGTGTACCTCTACATACGCTTCGTGCTGACATCGATTACGCAGAAGTGCGTGCAGAAACTACTTACGGTACTATCGGTGTTAAAGTTTGGATTTTCCGTGGTGAGATTCTAGATGGCATGAACAGCGCCTATAACCCAGTGGTTGAAGAGAAGGCTCGCGCACCAAAACGCCGTGGCCGTACCAACAACCGTCGTAATTCAGACAAGGGGTAAGCTATGTTGCAACCAAAACGTACCAAATTCCGTAAAATGCACAAAGGTCGTAATACTGGCCTTGCCCAACGTGGTAACACTGTTGCATTTGGCGAAATTGGTCTAAAATCTATCGGTCGTGGTCGTATGACTGC